>NZ_CP029358.1:300000-405625 GCF_003130795.1 Azospirillum thermophilum | reverse complement strand
CGGCGCCACGCTGATCACCCTGATCAAGAACGCGCTGCAGGACATCCTGCCCCACTTCACCGCCAACGCCGGGCAGGTCGAGACCATCGTCTTCGCCGTGCTGCTGATCCTGATGATGCATCACTTCCGCGGCGGGCTGGTGCCCTTCGCCTTGCGGCTGCTGCCGCCCCGGCGGCGCCCGGTGGACCTGCGGGCCGAGCCGCTGCCGCGCCGCAGCCTGCCGCCGCGCGGCACCACGGTGCTGGAGGTCGAGGGGGCGGTGAAGCGCTTCGGCGGGCTGACCGCGGTCAACAACGTCAGCTTCTCCGTGCGCACCGGCGAGATCGTCGGGCTGATCGGCCCCAACGGGGCGGGCAAGAGCACGATGTTCAACATCGCCACCGGCACCCTGCCGATCAGCGACGGGCGCATCCGCTTCCTGGGGCGGGACGTCTCCCGCCTCGGCCAGCGGCGCATCGCGGCGATGGGGGTGGCCCGCACCTTCCAGCACGTGAAGCTGCGGCCGACCATGACCCTCCTGGAGAATGTCGCCATCGGCGCCTACCTGCGCAGTTCCGCCGGCATGGTGAAAAGCGGGCTGCGGCTCGACCGCCGGGACGAGGAGCGGGTGTTCGCCGAGGCGCAGCGCATGCTGGACCGCGTCGGGCTGGGCGACAAGGCGCACGAGCTGGCGGGCAACCTGCCGCTCGGCCAGCAGCGGGTGCTGGAGATCGCCCGGGCGCTGGCCGCCGACCCCGTGCTGGTGGTGCTCGACGAGCCGGCGGCCGGCCTGCGCAAGCAGGAGAAGGCGGCGCTGGCCCGCCTGCTCGACCGGCTGCGCGGCGAGGGTCTCGCCATCCTGGTGGTGGAGCATGACATGGACTTCGTGATGAACCTGGTGGACCGGCTGGTCGTGATGGTCTTCGGCTCGAAGATCGCCGAGGGCGACCCCGGCCTGATCCGCCGCAACCCCGACGTCCAGGCGGCCTATCTGGGAGAGGCGGCATGACGGCGATGCTGGAGCTGTCCGACTTCCACGTCGCCTACGGCAAGGTGGAGGCGGTGCGCGGGGTCTCGCTGTCGCTGAGGAAGGGCGAGATCGCGACGGTCATCGGGCCGAACGGGGCGGGCAAGACGACGATGCTGGGGGCGGCCATGGGCCTGCTGCCCTGGCGCGGGCGGATGCGGTTCGAGGGGCGCGACGTCGCCGCCATGCGGGTGGAGGACCGGGTGGAGCAGGGATTCTGCCTGGTGCCGGAGACGCGCGAGCTGTTCGGCGAGCTGTCGGTCTACGACAACCTCGTCCTGGGGGCCTACACCCGGCGCATGGACGGGGCGGCGGTGAAGCGCAACCTCTCCTTCGTCTTCGACCGCTTCCCGCGGCTGAAGGAGCGGCGGGGCCAGCGCTCCGACACGCTGTCGGGCGGCGAGCGCCAGATGCTGGCGATCGGCCGGGCTCTGATGAGCGGGCCGCGGCTGCTGATGCTGGACGAGCCCAGCCTGGGCATCGCGCCGCTGATCGTGAAGGAGATCCTGAAGATCGTCGCCGGCCTGCGGGATGCCGGTGTCTCCATCCTGCTGGTCGAGCAGAACGCGAAGGCGGCGCTCGACATCGCGGATTACGGCTATGTTCTGGAGATGGGCGAGATCGCGCTGGAGGGGAAGGCATCCGACCTGCTCCACGACCCGCGCGTGATGGCGACCTATCTCGGCGGGGGAGTGGAATGACCTTGAAGACGTCGGGGGCGGAGACGGTCGGGCGCGGCTATGACCGCGTCGCCGTGGCGGTGCCGGTGACCGTCCCCTATGTGCGCTACTCGACCGACGTGGCGCACAAGTTCCTGGCCCGCGCGCTGCGGATGCTGTGCGACGGCGCCGGCATCCGCAAGGAGGAGATCGACGGGCTGTGCGTCGCCAGCTTCACGCTGGCACCCGACACGGCGGTGGGCTTCGTCCAGCATGTCGGGCTGTCGCCGCGCTGGCTGGACCACATCCCGATGGGCGGGGCGGCCGGGTGGTCAGCCTGCGCCGTGCCGCCCGCGCGGTGGAGTCGGGCGACGCGGAGATCGTCGCCTGCATCGCCGGCGACACCAACCATGTCGACAGCTTCCGCCAGAACACCTCGTCCTTCAGCCGCTTCGCGCAGGACGCGGTCTATCCCTACGGGGCCGGCGGGCCGAACATGAGCTTCGCCTTCCTGACCGACCATTACATGCGCCGCTACGGGGCGGAGCCGGCCGATTTCGGCAAGCTCTGCGTCGCCCAGCGCAGCAACGCCCTGCGCAATCCCAACGCCCTGTTCAAGAAGCCGCTGACGCTGGAGGAGTATCTCGCCTCGCGGCCGATCGCCGACCCGATCCGGCTGTTCGACTGCGTCATGCCCTGCGCCGGGGCGGAGGGCTTCCTCGTCCTGTCGGAGGAGCGGGCGCGGGCGCTGGGCATCCCCTACGCCCGCGCGCTCAGTGCCGTGGAGCGGCACAACGCCTTCCCCGACGACCCGATCCAGGAGCGCGGCGGCTGGGTGCTGGAGCGAGAGCGGCTCTACGGCCGCGCCGGGGTGGGGCCGGAGGACATCGACCTGATGCAGGTCTATGACGACTACCCGGTCATCAGCCTGATGCAGATCGAGGATCTGGGATTCTGCGAGAAGGGCGGCGGCCCCGACTTCGTGCGCCGCCACAGCTTCGAGCTGGAGGGCAGCTTCCCGCTCAACACCAGCGGCGGGCAGCTTTCGGTCGGGCAGGCCGGGGCGGCCGGCGGCTCGCTCGGCATGGTGGAGGCGATCCGCCAGCTCACCGGCCGGACGCTGGGCGGGCGGGTGGAGGGGGCGCGCCATGCGCTGGTCTCCGGCTTCGGCATGATCAACTACGACCGCGGCCTGTGCACGGGCGCCGCGGTGCTGGCCGCCGCATAGGGGAGGCACAAGAGCGATGACCGCAACCACCGCCAAGCCGAAGCGCAAGAACCCCATCCTGCGCTCGCGCGTGCCGACCCTGCCGCCGGACCGCCGCAGCCGCACCGCCCTCGGCCTCGCCCGCGGGGCCGCCACCGGCAGGCTGGAGCTGCAGCACTGCGCCGGATGCGGCGCCGTCCAGTACCCGCCGCGCGAAGCCTGCGCCACCTGCCTGTCCACCGAGCTGGAGTGGCGGCCGACGGACGGGCAGGGCGAGCTGCTGGCCGATACGCTGGTCCGCCATTCCCAGGAGCTGTATTTCCGCGAGCGGGCGCCCTGGCGCACCGGGCTGATCCGGCTCGACGCCGGGGTGTCCGTCGTCGCCCACCTGACGGAAGGCTGCCCGGCCGCGCCGGCCCGCGTGGTGGTGCAGGCGGCGCTCGACCGCTCCGGCCAGGCCGTGCTGGTGGCGGGGCCGGCCGGCAGGGCGCCGGTGCTGGCCGAGGACGCCAAACTGCGCGACCTGACCGCCGACCCGCGGGGCCGGAAGATCCTGGTCACCGACGCCAAGTCGCCGGTCGGGCAGGCGATGGTCAAGGCGCTGGCCGAGGCCGGGGCCGAGCTGGTCTGGGCCGGCGAGGCGGAGCCCTGGTGCAAGCCGCCGGGATGGGACGCGGTGACGGCGATGCCCGGCGTCACCGTCGTGCCGCTGGACGTCACCGACAGCAAGTCGGTGGAGGAACTGGCCTCCGAGCTCGGCTTCAAGGTCGACATCCTGGTCAACACGGCGGAGTACCGCCGCGCCCACGGGCTGTTCGGCCGGGCCGGCGTCGAGACCGCCCAGGCCGAGATGGAGACCAACTGCTTCGGTCTGATGCGGCTGGCCAAGGCCTTCGGGCCGGTGATGCGGGCGCGCGGGGCCGACGGCATCGCCAACAGCGCCGTCGCCTGGGTGAACCTGCTGTCGGTGGCGGCGCTGTCCAACGACCCGCAGCGGGCGACCTACTCCGTCTCGCAGGCCGCCGCCCTGTCGGTGGCGCAGGCGCTGCGGGCCGAGCTGCGCCACGGCGGGGTGCGGGTCATCAACCTGTTCCCCGGCCCGATCGACGACGAGTGGAACCAGGAGATCCTGCCGCCCAAGCTCGCCCCGGCGGTGCTGGCCCGTGCCGCCGTCACGGCGCTGAAGGGCTCGGTCGAGGACGTCTTCCCGGCGATGTCGCCGAGGAGTGGCTGGCCCGCTACCGTGAGAACCCCAAGGCTCTGGAAAAGGAACTCGGCCGATGACCGACCTCGCCCATGCCAACCCGCTGCCCCTGCTGCTCGGCGCCCTTGCCGGGGGCGGGGTGCGGGTGGTCGATCTGACCCAGACGCTGTCGCCCGACTTTCCCACCATCACCCTGCCGCCCGAGATGGGCCAGAGCCGTCCCTTCCGCATGGAGGAGATCTCGGCCTATGACGAGCGGGGCGGCGCCTGGTACTGGAACAACCTGTCCTTCGGCGAGCATACCGGGACGCATTTCGACGCGCCGATCCATTGGGTTTCCGGGCGCGACCGGCCGAACGGCTCCACCGACACCATTCCCGTCGGGCATCTGATCGCGCCGGCCTGCGTGATCGACTGCGTCGCGGAGTCCGCGCGGGACGCCGACTTCCTGATGACGGTGCCCTTCCTGGAGGCGTGGGAGGAGCGGCACGGCCGCATCCCGGCCGGGAGCTGGGTGCTGATGCGCACGGACTGGTCGAAGAAGACCGATCCGGCCGCCTACCAGAACTATGACGAGACCGGCCAGCACACCCCCGGCCCCGATCCCGACGCCGTGCGCTTCCTGGTGGAGAAGCGCGACGTGCTGGGCTTCGGCACCGAGACGATCGGCACCGACGCCGGCCAGGCCGCCCATCTGACGCCGCCCTACCCCTGCCACTACTACATGCACGGGGCGGGAAAGTACGGGCTGCAGTGCCTGTGCAACCTCGACCTGCTGCCGCCGACCGGGGCGGTGGTCATCGCGCCGCCGCTGAAGATCCTCCGCGGCAGCGGCAGCCCGCTGCGCGTCCTGGCGCTGGTGCCGGCATGAGCACCGTCCCGCTTCCCCCGGCGGAGCGCACCATCCCGGCCATGCTGGCGGCGATGGCGCGCCGCCACGGCGACCGGCCGGTCTTCGCGGCGGGCGACACGCGCTGGACGGTTGCCGGCGCGCTGGACGCGGCGGCGGGACGCGGTGCGGCGCTGCTGGCCGCCGGCATCCGGCGCGGCGACCGCGTCGCCATCCTCTGCGGCAACCGTGCCGAGGTGCTGGAGACCGTGCTGGGCTGCGGCTGGATCGGCGCCGTCGCCGTTCCGATCAACAGCGCCGCCCAGGGGCCGCAGCTCGGCTACTATCTGCGCAACTCCGGCGCCCGGCTGCTGGTGGCGGAGGCCGGGTTCCTCCCCCGCCTCGCCTTCGCGGGCGACGAGCCGCTGCCGCTGGAGCGCATCTGGGTGCTGGGCGGCGGGGCCGACCATCCCCTGGCGCAGCCCTTCCCGCCGCCCGGTCCGGCGGCGGAGCCGGCCGACGTGACGCCGGGCGAGCCCTTCGCCATCCTCTACACCTCCGGCACCACCGGGCCGTCGAAGGGCGTGCTCTGCCCGCATGCCCAGTATTACTGGTGGGGCGTCAACACCGCCGCGCTGCTGGAGGTCGGGCCGGAGGACGTGCTGGTCACCACCCTGCCGCTGTTCCACATCAACGCGCTGAACAGCTTCGCCCAGGCCCTGCTGACCGGCGCGCGCATGGTGCTGGAGCCGAAATTCTCGGCCTCGGGCTTCTGGCCGTCGATGATCGAGGCGGGGGCGACCGTCGTCTATCTGCTGGGCGCCATGGTGCCGATCCTGCTGTCGCGGCCGGCCGGCGCGGCGGAGCGGGCGCACCGGGTGCGCGTCGGGCTCGGCCCCGGCGTGCCGCCCGACCTGATCCGCGCCTTCCGGGAGCGCACCGGCGTGCCGCTGCTGGAGGGCTACGGCTCGACCGAGACGAACTTCGTCATCGGCGCCACCGCGGCGGAGCAGCGGCCCGGCAGCATCGGCCGCGTCCGTCCCGGCTTCCACGCCCGCGTGGTGGACGAGCAGGACGCCGAGCTTCCCGCCGGCGAGGCCGGCGAGCTGGTGCTGCGCGCCGACGAGCCCTTCGCCTTCTCCACCGGCTATTTCGGCATGCCGGACAAGACGGTGGAGGCGTGGCGGAACCTGTGGTTCCACACCGGCGACCGGGTGGTCCGCGAGGCCGACGGCGGCTTCCGCTTCGTCGACCGGCTGAAGGACGCCATCCGGCGGCGCGGCGAGAACATCTCCTCGCACGAGGTGGAGCAGGTGCTGCTCTCCCACCCCGCGATCGCCACCGCCGCCGTCTTCCCGGTCCGGTCGGAGCTGGCCGAGGACGAGGTGATGGCCGCCATCGTCCCCAAGCCCGGCGAGGAGCTCGACCCGGTCGCGCTGATGAAGTTCTGCGAGCCGCGCCTGCCGCATTTCGCGATCCCCCGCTTCGTCGAGGTCATGGAGGAGCTGCCGCGGACGGAAAACGGCAAGGTGCAGAAGTTCCGCCTGCGCGAGCGCGGCCGCACCGCCGCCACCTGGGACCGCGAGGCGGCCGGCTATGTCGTCCGGCGCTCCTGACCGCCCGGCGGTCTTCGTCACCGGGGCGGCACAGGGGATCGGGCTGGCCATCGCCGCCGCCTTCGTCCGGGCCGGCCATCCGGTGGCGCTGGCCGACCTGAACCCGGCGGTCCGCGCGGAGGCGGAGCGGCTGGGCGCCCGCGGCTGGATCGTCGACGTGCGGGAGGAGGCGAGCCTTGCCGCCGCCTTCGACGCGGCGGCGGAGGCCTTCGGCGGCATCGGCGTGATGGTCAACAGCGCCGCCCGCACCGCCGCCGGCCCGCTCTGGGACGTCCCGGCCGCGGAATGGGACTCGGTGATGGCGGTCAACCTGCGCGGCACCTTCTTCGGCTGCCGCGTCGCCGGCCGCCACATGCGCGGGCGGGGCTGGGGCCGCATCGTCACCATGGGCTCCTACGCCGGCCGCCATCCCAGCCCGGCGAGCGGCATCCACTATGGCGCCTCCAAGGCCGGCGTCGAATACCTGACCAAGGCCTTCGCGGCGGAGCTGGCGCCGCATGGCGTCACCGTCAACGGCGTCGCCGCCTCGCTGATCGCGGGGCCGGCGCTGGCCGCCGCCCCGCCGGAGCAGGTGGAGGCGGTGCTGCGGACCGTTCCGCTCGGCCGCCCCGGCACGGTGGAGGAGGTGGCCGCCGCCGTACGGTTCCTCGCCTCCGACGCCGCCGGCTACATCACCGGCACGATGATCGAGATCACCGGCGGACGGGGGCTGTAGCGGGCGCCGCCGCCCTTCGTTCTGGATTTGTCCTGCGGGCGGGCCTAATCTGCCGCCATGAGCGACGGGGCGGATCATGGCGGGCGGAGCGGGACGGCGGGGGCTGCGGCCGTCTGCCGGGACTGTGCCGCCGCCCTGCCGCCGGGCACGCGGCGCTGCCCGAAATGCGGCGGACGTCGGCTGTTCCGCCATCCCGAGCTGCATGACCTGCCCATCGGCCACATCGACTGCGACAGCTTCTATGCCACGGTGGAGAAGCGCGACCGGCCGGAACTGGCCGCCAAGCCGGTGATCGTCGGAGGCGACGACCATCGCGGGGTGGTGGCGGCCTGCTGCTATGTCGCGCGGCTGTCCGGCGTGCGGTCGGCCATGACGATCCGCGAGGCGCTGGACCGCTGCCCCGACGCGGTGATCATCCGGCCGGACATGGCGAAGTACAAGGAGGTCGGCCACCGCGCCCGCGCGATCATGGAGGCCTTCACGCCGCTGGTCGAGCCGATCAGCATCGACGAGGCCTATCTCGACCTGGCCGGCGTCGAGGAGCGGCTGTCGATCAGCCCGGCCCAGGCGCTGGTCGAGATCGTCCGGCGCTTCGAGACCGAGCTGCGCATCACCGCCTCCATCGGGCTCAGCTACAACAAGCTGCTGGCGAAGATCGCCTCCGACCTCGACAAGCCGCGCGGCTTCTCCGCCATCGGCCGGGCGGAGGCGGCGGCCTTCCTGGCGCCCAGGCGGGTCACCATCCTGTGGGGCGTCGGGCCGGCGCTGGAGCGCAAGCTGTTCGCCGACGGCATCAGCCGCGTCGCCGACCTGCAGGACAAGGACGAGCACTGGCTGGTCAAACGCTACGGCGCCATGGGCCGCACGCTGTTCCGCTTCGCCCGCGGCGACGATCCCCGGCGGGTCGAGCCGGAATCGCCGAGCAAGAGCATCTCGTCGGAGGAGACCTTCGACTGGGACGTCACCAGCCCGCCGGCGCTGGCGGCGGAGCTGCGCCCGCTGGCCCAGAAGGTCTCCCGCCGGATGGAGCGGGAAGGGCTGGTCGGCCGCAGCGTCGTGCTGAAGCTGAAGACCAAGGACTTCCAGCAGCTCACCCGTTCGCGCCGGGTCGAGCCGACGCGCGACGCGGACGCCATCCTGGCCGCCGGCCTGTCGCTGCTGGAGAAGGAGGCGGACGGCCGGGCCTTCCGCCTGATCGGCATCGGCTGCACCGACCTGCTGCGGCCGGACGCCGCGCCGGAACCGGAGCTCGACCTGTTCGGCCCCTGAGCCGGCGGCCGGGGCCGGCGGCGGTCAGGCGGCGCGGATCCCGGCGAGGAAGCTCTCCACCTCCCGCCGCAGCGAATCGGCCTGTCCCGACAGCTCGGCCGAGGCGTCGAGCACCTGGGCGGCGGCGGTTCCGGTGTGGGTGGCGGCCTCGCTGACCTGGGCCACGTTGCCGCTGACCTCCTCGGTGCCGCGGGCGGCCTGCTGGACGTTGCGGGTGATCTCGCCGGTGGTGGCGTTCTGCTCCTCGATGGCGGCGGCGATGGCCGAGGCGATCTCGTTGATCATGGCGATGGTGCCGCCGATGCTCTCGATCGCCGCCACCGTGCCGCTGGTCGCGGACTGGACGCTGCCGATCTGGGTGGCGATCTCCTCGGTCGCGCGGGCGGTCTGGTTGGCCAGCGCCTTGACCTCGGACGCCACCACGGCGAAGCCCTTGCCGGCCTCGCCGGCGCGGGCCGCCTCGATCGTGGCGTTGAGAGCCAGCAGGTTGGTCTGGCTGGCGATGTCCTGGATCAGCTTCACCACGTCGCCGATGCGCGAGGTGGCTTCGGCGAGGCTGCGCACCGAGCCGGTGGTGTCCTGCGCCTCGCGCACCGCCTTGGAGGCGATCTCGTTGGAGCGGGCGACCTGCCGGCTGATCTGTCCTGGATCAGCTTCACCACGTCGCCGATGCGCGAGGTGGCTTCGGCGAGGCTGCGCACCGAGCCGGTGGTGTCCTGCGCCTCGCGCACCGCCTTGGAGGCGATCTCGTTGGAGCGGGCGACCTGCCGGCTGATCTCCTGGATGGAAGCGGCCATCTCCTCGGTGGCCGCCGCCACGGTCTGCACGTTGGCCGAGGTCTGCTCCGCCGCGGCCGCCGAGGCGGCGGCCTGCTGGTTGGTCCGGGTGGCGAGCGACGCCATGCCGTCCGCCGTGCGGCCGAGGGTGGCGGAGGCTGCCGCCACGCCACCCAGCAGGCCGCCGACCGTGCCGTCGAACTTTCGGATCAGCGCCTCCAGCGCCTGGGCGCGCTTCTCCTTGGCGGCCCGCTCGGCCGCCTGTTCGGCCTCCAGCCGGGCCCGCTCGTGGCGTTGTCCTTGAAGACCTGGACCGCCGCCGCCATGTCGCCGATCTCGTCCCGATGGCCCTGGGCCGGGATGGCGACCGTCAGGTCGCCGGCGGCCAGCCGCTCCATCGCCCGGGTCATGGCGGTCACCGGCTGGACGATGCTGCGGCCGACGATCCAGGCCGCCAGCACCCCGATGACGGTGGCCGCGACAAGGAAGACGATGCTGACCTGCATCGTGCGGTCCATGTCCCGTTCGGTCTCCGCCAGCAGGGCGGCGCGCGCCTCGCTCTGCTGGTCCACGGTGCGGGAGGCGAGGTCGGTGAACTCGCCGGCTTCCTGGGACATCACGCCGTTGACCAGCCGGTCGACCTCGAAGACCGCCGTCCGCACCTCGTCGAAGCTCGCCTGGTAGCGCTTGGCGAGGTCGAGAGCCTCCTTCGCCTCGCGCTGCCGCTCAGGATTCCGCAGGCGGGCCAGCAGGGTGCCGACCCCTTGCTCAAACTGGGCCACCCGGTCGCGGAAGCGGTCCGCCGTCTCCTCGCCGGGGGCGGCGAGGAAGCGGTTGGCCTCCAGCCGGGCCAGCATCAGCGCCTCCTGGGCGATGCCGGCCAGCGCCGCGGCCTCCATGTCGCCGTCCGCCATGGCCGTGCGGACGATCTCGGAGAGATCCTCCCGCGCCTTCTGGCCGATCGGGTTCATCCCCTGGTCCACGAGCTGGCCGCGGCGTTCGCGCAGAGGGACCAGCCTTTCGTAGTTGGCCCGGTAGCCGTCGATCAGCGTCCGCATCCGCTCCAGGTTGGCGCGGCGCGCCGGATCCCGGGCCTCCCGGATCGCCTCCGCCACCGTGTCGGCGAGATCCGTCTGGATCCTGCGCGCCTGGGCGGAGGCCTGGGGATTGCCGGTGTGGATGTAGGTGATGACGTTCCGCCGCATGTCGAAGATGCTGGCGCTGATGCGTTCGATCCGCAGGGCGTTGTTGCTGATCACCGCATAGTCGTCGAACCGGCGTTCCGTCGTGGAGAGGGTGAGGAGTCCCGACCCGCCGATCAGCCCGAGCAGGACGAGCAGCAACGTGAAGGCGGCGGCGATGCGCGTCACGACTTTGAAGCGTCCGCAGAAGCCTATGATCGTCATGAGGACTCCTCGTATGGCAGTGTCACGGGACATGGCGGACGTCGCGTGCAGGCATGGGCAAGCATGGGCAGGCTGCCCGGAGAGCAAAGGCCATCCGGTCGATTCAATGGACGGGGCGCAATCTCCAATAGAGGTTCGCCAGATTATTCAATTAATGCCCCTGTCTGGTTTCAAGCGTATTCAAGGCAACTTTGGATCGGGAACACGACCAAGGTAGGGTATGGGAGCCTGCGACCAGATAGCGCAGGCGTTTCTTCTATAAATGGCGCAGGTTTTTCTGTTGGACCATTGGAGGTCTTCCGGACAACCCTGTGCCGGCCGGATTCGGCTTGGTGGCCCTCCATCCGCATCGTAAGGGTGCTGCCCGCGGGTACGGGCGGAACCGAACCGGTGGGGGGATCGTTGGAAAGAGGGAACCGACTCCGACCGGAAAGGATACCCGTCATGAACGCCGACAGCTCCGTCCGCCACGCCTATGACCAGGTCTTCGGCGGCGACCAGAATCTCGGGACCGGCGAGCGCATCGTCTCCACCGGCCTCGGCCTCGCCATGGCGGCGGGCGGCCTGCGCAAGGGGGCGAGCTGGCAGGGCGCCGTCATGGGCCTCGTCGGGGCGGCGCTGATCGCCCGCGGCATGAGCGGCCATTGCCCGATGAAGGCGGCCATGCAGGGCGGCGACAGCCAGGGCTGGATGTCCGGCGGCCATAGCCACGACCGGCTGGGCGGCCATGACGCCCGCGAGGAGGGCGCGCTGGACCGGGCGGCCACCCAGGCCATGTAGTCCGACACGGAGCAGGGCGGCGCACGGGGCGGGGACGGCGAGCCGGCCCCCGGCCCGCGCATCATCCCTGTCCCTGCCCGCTGGCGGTTGCTACCGCCCCCGGCGCGGCCGGCCGGGCTTCTTGCGCGCCGCGGCGGAGGGCGCGCCCTCCGGGATGCCGCGGCCCTGCCGGGCGGAGCCGATACCGATGCTGCCGGGCGCCTCCAGCCCCAGGTCCATCGCCTCCAGCCGGCGCAGCTCGTCGCGCAGGCGGGCCGCCTCCTCGAACTCCAGGTCGGCGGCGGCGGCCTTCATCCGCTTCTCCAGGTCGGCGATGACGGCCTTCAGGTTGTGGCCGACCAGTTCCTCCGCGTTGAGGCCGGTCTTGACCGTCACATGGTCGCCGCGTTCGTAGACGCTCTCCAGGATGTCGCCGATCGCCTTCTTGACCGATTCCGGCGTGATGCCGTGCTCCAGGTTGTAGGCCTCCTGCTTCTCCCGACGCCGCGCCGTCTCGTCGATGGCGTACTTCATGCTGTCGGTGATCCTGTCGGCATAGAGGATGGCGCGGCCCTCGACATTGCGGGCGGCGCGGCCGATGGTCTGGATCAGCGAGGTCCTGGAGCGCAGATAGCCCTCCTTGTCGGCGTCGAGGATGGCGACCAGCGCGCATTCCGGGATGTCCAGACCCTCGCGCAGCAGGTTGATGCCGACCAGCACGTCGTAGGCGCCGAGCCGCAGGTCGCGGATGATCTCGATGCGCTCCAGCGTCTCCACGTCGGAGTGGATGTAGCGCACGCGCAGCCCCGCCTCGTGCATGTATTCGGTCAGCGCCTCCGCCATCTTCTTGGTCAGGGTGGTGACCAGCACCCGGTAGCCCTTGCCGACCACCTGCTTGCATTCGTGGATCAGGTCGTCGACCTGCGTCTCGGTCGGGCGGACGATCACCTCCGGGTCGATCAGGCCGGTGGGGCGGACCACCTGCTCGACGAAGACGCCGCCGGTGCGCTCCATCTCCCACGGGCCGGGGGTGGCGGAGACGAAGACCGTCTGCGGCCGCATCGTCTCCCACTCCTCGAACTTCAGCGGGCGGTTGTCCATGGCGCTGGGCAGGCGGAAGCCGTATTCCGACAGCGTCTCCTTGCGCATGCGGTCGCCGCGGTACATGCCGCCGATCTGCGGCACCATGACGTGGCTCTCGTCGACGATCAGCAGCGCGTCGGGCGGCAGATACTCGAACAGCGTCGGCGGCGGCTCGCCCGGCGCGCGGCCGGTCAGGTAGCGCGAGTAGTTCTCGATGCCGGCGCAGGAGCCGGTGGCCGCCATCATCTCCAGGTCGAAGGTGGTGCGCTGCTCCAGCCGCTGCGCCTCCAGGAGCTTGCCCTGCTCGGCGAACTCGGCCAGCCGGACCTTCAGGTCGTGCTTGATCTGCCCGATCGCCTGGTTGAGCGTCGGCTTCGGCGTGACGTAGTGGCTGTTCGGGTAGACGCGCACCGCCTCCAGGCTCGCCAGCTTCTCGCCGGTCAGCGGGTCGATCTCGTGGATGCCCTCGATCTCGTCGCCGAACATGGAGATGCGCCAGGCGCGGTCCTCCATGTGGGCGGGGAACAGCTCCACCGTATCGCCACGCACCCGGAACAATCCGCGTCCGAAAGCGGCCTCGTTGCGCTTGTATTGAAGCTCGGTCAGCTTGCGCAACAGTTCCGGCATCGAAACCACCTGCCCCTTGCGGAGGTCGATGGTCATCTCCGAATACATCTCGGCCGAGCCGATGCCGTAGATGCAGGACACCGAGGCGACGATGATGACGTCGTCGCGTTCGAGCAGCGCCCGCGTCGCCGAGTGGCGCATGCGGTCGATCTGCTCGTTGATCGAGGATTCCTTCTCGATATAGGTGTCGGTGCGCGGGACGTAGGCTTCCGGCTGGTAGTAGTCGTAGTAGGAGACGAAGTATTCCACCGCGTTGTTGGGGAAGAAGGACTTCATCTCGCCGTAGAGCTGGGCGGCCAGCGTCTTGTTCGGGGCCAGCACCAGGGTGGGTCGCTGGATCCTCTGGACGACGTGGGCCATGGTGAAGGTCTTGCCCGAGCCGGTGACGCCCAGCAGGACCTGATCGCGCTCGCCCGACAGCAGCCCCTCGGTCAGCTCGCCGATGGCGCGCGGCTGGTCGCCCGAGGGGGTGTAGTCCGACACCAGCTCGAAACGCTTCCCCGCCTCCAGCTTGGCGAGCGGCTTCTGCGGCAGGACGGTGAGGACGGGGTGCGCCATGACGGGCTCGCTTGCAAAGGACGAGTATGGAACGGGGACGAGTACGGAACGGGAACCGATTATATGGCCCTTCCGCCCCCGCCTGTCGAGCGCCGGCTTGTGGCACCGTTGTGCGAACTGTGCAGCGCGTTTCCTGTGCACAATAGGGGTGGGGCGGGAAAAGCATCATAGAATCAGCCGGTTGACGTGAACCGTTCGTAAGCCTCCATTGTGCAGGGCTGCCCGACGGGCCGGCATGCGCGGTCGTCCGCGGCGCCTCGGAAGGACGCTGCGGGGCCATGGATGCAGGACGGGCGGAGATGGGGCGAAGCGTAGCGCGGGGGCGGGGCGGGGGCAAGCGGCTGGTGGAATTCTGAATTCCCGATCGGGGCTATCATCATTCGGAAGTCACTGTGCCATGTTCATTATTCCCGAGTGGGAATTTCATGGCTGGTGGCTGTGCGAGAGAAATGGTATATTCCCGGTCGGGAATTGAGAGCGAGGAAAGGCCCGTGATTTCAGAATTCCAAACGGCGGAGCAGTTGGGGCTGATTTGCCGCAGACGCCGCGAGGCGCTGAGGCTGCGGATCGAGGACGCCGCCCTTGTCACCGGAGCCAATTATCGTTGGATTTCCGAAATGGAGCGGGGGAAGGCGACGGTGCAACTGGGCAAGGTCCTGCATTACGCCTCCATGCTCGGCATCGGCCTGGCCGTGACCCTGCCCGAGGAGATGGAGCATGGGGAGGCTCCGCGCCAGGACGGGAAGGATGCGGCACCGTGACCGTCCCATCCCTGACGCTCTGGTACGAGGGAAGGGAGGTCGGGCGGCTCGACCGTGTCGGGACGGCGGATACGGACCTTGGCCTGACCTATCACCCGGACTGGCAGGCGGACCCGCGGTCCTTCCCCGTGTCCATCCTGTTTCCGCTCGACAAGACCCGTCACGAAGGAAAGCCGGTCTTCTTCTGGTTCATGAACCTGTTGCCCGAAGGCCAGACGTTGGAACTGGTCGGCAAACTGCTGCTGACCTCGGAACTGGACGTGCTGAGCCTGATGGAGCGGATGGGCGGCGACCTGCCCGGGGCCCTGGTGGTGCGGCGGACCGGCGAGCCGTTCATGCCGCGCCCCCACCGCTTCCACCGCTGGTCCGCAGCCGAGTTGGCCGATGCCATGCGGCGCCTGCCGAAACGCCCCCTGCTTGCCGGAGAGGAGGGGGTCGAGATGTCCATGGCCGGGCAGCAGGACAAGCTGCCGGTTCTGCAATTGCCGGATGGCAGCCTCGCCTTGCCGCTGGACGGCCACCCCAGCACCCATGTCCTGAAACCGCGCTCGGAGAAGCTGGCGGCCAGCGTCGACAACGAGGCCTATTGCATGCGCCTTGCCAGGGCCTGCCGCATCGCGACGGCAGAGGTTACGGTCGGCCGGGCGCAGGACATCGACTATCTGCTGGTACGGCGTTACGACCGCGTGGTCGGGCAGGATGGAGCAATCCGGCGGCTGCACCAGGAGGATCTGTGTCAGGCGCTGGGCTATCCGCCTTTTCAGAAATATGAATGGAACCAGAGACTCCAGGGGCGCGGGCCGGGAGTAGCGGACCTCTTCCGTGCGGTCACGGTCGGACCCCGGCAGGCGTTGAACCGTGCCGCGCTGCTGGACATGCTGATCTTCAACATCCTGGTCTGCAACGTGGACGCCCACGCCAAGAACTACTCGCTTCTGTACAACGGCCGGGTGCCGGAGATGGCACCGCTGTACGATGTGATGTGCGGCGACGTCTATGACGGCGTCACCCGCAACCTGTCGCAGAAGATCGCCGGCAAGAGCCGGGGCGGCCATATCCACGCCCGGCACTGGCAACGCCTTGCCAGGGAGGTCGGGCTGTCGGCTCCGGGCGTCCTGAAGCGGGTCGACCAGTTGAGCAGCAGGGTTCTGGAGGCAAGCGGTCCCGTCGCCGCGGCCATGGCGGCGGAACTGCCGGACAGCTGGATGATTGCGCAGATGGTGCCGGTCATCCAGGAACGCTGCCGCCGCATGCAGGCGAATCTCCGGACATCGCTCGACGAGGCTGGTGGCGGGGCGCCGGAAGACGCCCCCTGAGGCTCATCCCTCGGCGCCGGTGCCCAGCAGATAGTCGATGTCGCCGCCGTCCAGCGCGTTGACCAGGCCCTTGCCCTCGATGGTGGCGGCGGACAGGCTGCCCTTGCGGCGCTGGAGGTCGAGGATGCGCTCCTCCACCGTGTTCGAGGCGATCAGCTTGTAGACGAAGACCGGCTTGTCCTGGCCGATGCGGTAGGCGCGGTCGGTCGCCTGGTCCTCGGCCGCCGGGTTCCACCAGGGGTCGTAGTGGATCACCGTGTCGGCCGCCGTCAGGTTCAGGCCGCGGCCGCCGGCCTTCAGGCTGATCAGGAAGACCGGCACCTCGCCCGCCTGGAAGCGGCGCACCGGCTCGGCCCGGTCGAGCGTGCGGCCGGTCAGCTCGACATAGGGGATGGCCGCCTTCTCCAGCTCCACCTTGATCAGGTCCAGCATGGTGGTGAACTGCGAGAAGACCAGGATGCGGCGGCCTTCGGGCACCATCTCCGTCACCATGTCGGTCAGCGCCGCCAGCTTCGCCGATTCGCGCACCCGGGCCGCCGCCGGGATCTTGACGAGGCGCGGGTCGCAGCAGACCTGCCGCAGCTTCAGCAGCGCGTCGATCACCGTGATGGTGTTGCGCGCCAGCCCGCCCACCGCCAGCGCCGCGCGCACCGTCTCGTTCACCGACAGGCGGATCGTCTCGTAGAGGTCGCGCTGGTCGCGGTCGAGGTCGATGCGCACCACCACCTCGGTCTTCGGCGGCAGCTCCTTGGCGACCGCCTCCTTGGTGCGGCGGAGCAGGAAGGGCCGGATGCGGCGCATCAGCATGTTGGCGCGCGTGTTGTCGCCGCGCTTCTCGATCGGGGTGCGGAAGCGCTTGGTGAACTCCTTGCGGTCGCCCAGCAGGCCGGGCATCAGGAAGGCGAACTGGCTCCACAGCTCGCCGAGGTTGTTCTCCACCGGGGTGCCGGACAGGCAGAGCCGGTGGCGGGCGTCGAGCGCGCAGACGGCGCGGGTCGCCTTGCTGTCGGGATTCTTGATGGCCTGCGCCTCGTCCAGCACCAGCATGTGCCAGGCCTGCCGCTTCAGCAGGTCGAGGTCGCGGGCGACGACGCCGTAGGTGGTGACGACGATGTGGGCGCGGCCGAGCTCGTCCAGCCGGTCGTGGCGGTCGCCGCCATGCAGCACCACCACCCGCAGGCGCGGGGTGAAGCGCCCGGCCTCCGCCACCCAGTTGGGGACGAGGCTGGTCGGCACCACCACCAGCACCGGGTCGGTCAGCCGGCCCTCATGCTCCTCCGTCGCGATGTGGGCGAGGGTCTGGGCGGTCTTGCCGAGGCCCATGTCGTCGGCCAGGATGCCGCCCATGCCGTTGGCGCGCAGCCGCTGCATCCAGCCGAGCCCGGCGCGCTGGTAGTCGCGCAGCTCCCCCTGGAAGCCCGGCGGCGGCATGAGGTCGGGCAGCGCGTCGTCCTCCTCGCGCAGGCGGCGGAGATAGCCGTCGATCTGCGCGCTCTCGCCGGCGCGGCGCGCGATCAGGTCGTCGATGTCCAGCAGCCCGTCGGCCTCGGCCAGCGGCACCTTCAGCCTGTCGTCGCTGCGCCGGCCGCTGTCGAGCAGCGCCTCCAGGACGCTGAGCAGCCGCTCGACCCGCTCCACCGGCAGGGCCAGCACGTTGCCGTCGTCGAGCACCAGATGGGCCCGCCCCTCGATCACGCGGGTGGCGGAGAGGCCGCCGCGCTCGACGAGCTGGGCCAGGATCGGCAGGAGGGGGCGGCGCTCCCCCTCGATCTCCACCCCGACGTCGAGGTCGAACCAGCCGTCGCCGCCGTCGCGCACCGCGACCTCGACCTCCGAGCCCGGCTCGATGACCTTGGTGCCGAAGTCGGCGCCGATCTCCACCGTCCAGCCGGCGGCGGTCAGGGCCGGCACCTCGCCGGTGACGAAGGCGGACCAGCGCTCCTCCGCCCTGGCGCCGGTCAGCCAGTGGACGCGGGTGCCGCGGGAATTGAGCGCGCCCTTCGGCGGCTCCACCCGCGCCTGGGCGAAGCCGAAGGCGGCGAGGCGGTCCAGCGCCTCCTGCTCCGCCGCCTTGTCGCGGCGCACGAAGGTTACGGAGCCGAACCGGTCCTCGAAGCGGGCGAACTGGCGCTGGTCGTCCGGCTCGATCTCGGCGGGCTGGTCGGGCTCGCCGTAGTCGAAGGAGAGGCGCAGCACGTCCACCAGCCCGTCCGACGGCGTCACCACCCGGCCCAGCCGGGCGACGATGCGCGGCGATCGCTCGACGATCTCCGCCGCCTCGGCCGCCCCGCTGCGCACCGGCGGGACGCGCAGGTCGCGCGGCAGGGCGATGGAGGGTGACGGGATGGAGGACGGCTGCGGAGCGGGACGCGGCACCGGCCTGCCGACGGCGGCACGGGGGACCGGACGGGCAAGGGCGGGGGCTGCAGAGGGAGATGCAGAGGGAGATGCAGAGGCGGGCCTGGCCTTCGGCACCTCCACCACCTGGAGGTCGACCGGTGCCAGCGTGCCGGCCGCCGGGTCGACGCACCAGTAGCTCTGCCCCTTGAGCAGGACGCCGCCCTCCGGCAGACCGGTCGGGCGCAGCTTGCGGGTCACCGGGTCGCGGAAGGCGCGGACCGGCCGGGCGGCGGCCTCGGCGAGCGGCGTGCCGTCGCGCCAGCGCAGCCGTCCGGTCTGCAGCAGGCGGCGCAGCAGGCGGTCGACCGCCTCGCCCCGGCTCTTGGCGACCGGCGTGCGCACCACCCCGCCGCCGCCGAGCAGCCGCGCGATGGCGCGGTCGGCATCGCCGTCCAGGTCCCGCGGGGCATGGGCCAGCACCTCGCGCGGGCTGGCGGGCAAGGCGTCGTCGCCGGCGGGAAGGGTGGCGACGAGGGCGGCGGTGATGAACAGCGCCGTCTCGCCCTGGCCGGGTTCCAGCGTCCAGCGCACCCGGCGGACGGCCTGCGGTTTGGGGGCGGGTGGTTCGGGGGCCGGCGGCTTGACCAGGGCGAGGGCGGGCCTGGGCGGGGCCGTCTCGACCGGCGCGCGCGCGGGCGGGGCGGGTGGGGGATCGAACAGGGAGGGGGCCGCGGCGGTCCGGTCCGGGGCGGATCGTTCCGCAGCCGGCTTGTCTGCGGGCGGCTTGTCCACGAGGTCCAGCAGCGACACGCTGCGCCATTCCGGCTTCGTATCGAGCGCCAGCATGGCGGCGGCGGCCATATGGGCGCAGGCGGTGCGGCCGCAACTGCAGTGCTTGTCGAAGACGATGCGGTTGCGCCCGCGCACCGGGGTGACGCCGACCTCCAGCCGCCGGCCGAGATCGGTCACCACGGCGGCGATCCGCCCCTCCACCTCGCCCAGCACGACGGACCCGGACAGAATCAGGGTGCGCCCGCGCTGCAGGGTCTTGGCGTCGAAGACGCGCGCCAGATCCTCCTGGGCAAAGGGGACAGGGGAACCGGCGCCGCGGGGAACGGCATCGAACAGGGACATGAGCGGATGTCGCCGGGTTGCGGGTAACCGAAAGTCGGGAACGGGCCGTGAACGGGGCGCCGGGTATAAAGCGCCGCGCCGCCGGCCGCAAGCCCGCTCGTCGGGAGTCCGCCGTCATATCACATCGGCCGGGCGGGAGTCCCCCAGGCGTTTCCCGGTGATCCTACCCTTCCTGCGGGTAGAGGTTGCGCAGCATCCTGTGGGCGGTGGCGACGAAGGCCTCGTACTCGGCCTCCGAGATGCCGTCGAGCATCCGGCAGTACTTGCCGTACATGATCGGCCAGAAGCGCTCGAACAGGCCGCGGCCCTTCTCCGTGATGTGGATCTGGCGGACGCGCATGTCGTCCTCGCGCTGCCGGCGCTCGATCAGGCCCTGGCTCTCCATGCTGTCGAGCATGCGGCTCATCGTCGACTGCTCGGTCAGGGTCAGCAGGGCGAGCTCGTTGATCGTGCTGCTGGAGCTGATGGAGAGAACGCCCAGCGTGCGCATCATCGAGGTGTTGAGGTCGAAGGCCTTCAGCTCCTCCGCCAGGACGGCGTTCCAGCGCGCGGTGATGCGGTTGATCAGGTAGGGGCCGAAGTGGTTCAGCCCGATCTCGCCCAGCGACGGCCGCTCCGTCGTGCCGCCCAAAGACCGCCCCAGGACGCCATCGACATACCGGCCTGCCGCCATCGCGCATCCTCCTGTCCCCGGCCCGTCCCCGGCCGCCCCGATCCGCCGGACTGCCCGGCATCCTGACGGATCGATCCATGCATATTCAACCGTTTTTTTGGGCAGCGGTGCTGCATCCGCGAGCAGAGGGCATCGGGCCGGGCACCGGAGGCTCGGCCGTGCCCATCCGGGAATCGTTGCACCGCAACGTGTTGATGCTGCTGCCCCGGCGGACCGTCCGCCCCTTCCGCGGATGCACGTTGATGCACAAAAAGTTTGCGTTGACAATGTTTGAGGGGTGAAATATGAATATGCATCGATCTGAGCGGGAGGGACGGCGATGGCGGAGCGCTCCTTTGCACGGGAGGTCCAGGACCTGAGGCTCGGCGCCGGGGAGGAGTTCCGCGGCGAAGGCATCCTCGCCATCACCAAGGCCCTGCTGGAGAACGGCGTCGGCTATGTCGCCGGCTACCAGGGCTCGCCCATCTCGCACCTGATGGACGTGCTGGCCGACGCGCAGGACATCCTGTCGGAGCTGGGGGTCCATTTCGAATCCAGCGCCAGCGAGGCGACCGCGGCGGCGACGCTGGCGGCCTCCGTCATGTATCCGATCCGCGGCGCGGTGACCTGGAAGTCGACGGTCGGCACCAACGTCGCCTCCGACGCGCTGGCCAACCTGGCCTCGGGCGGGGTGACCGGCGGCGCGCTGATCATCGTCGGCGAGGATTACGGCGAGGGCTCCTCCATCATGCAGGAGCGCAGCCACGCCTTCGCCATGAAGTCGCAGATGTGGCTGCTCGACCCGCGGCCGAACCTGCCCGCCATCGTCAAGGCGGTCGGCGACGGCTTCGAGCTGTCGGAGGCCTCCAACACGCCGGTCATGCTGGAGGTGCGCATCCGCTCCTGCCACATGCACGGCAGCTTCATCGCGCGCGACAACCGGCGCCCGGCCTTCACGCTGGCCCAGGCGCTGGAGAACCCGGTGCGCGACACCAACCGCATCGTGCTGCCCCCCGCCTCCTTCCTGCACGAGCAGGAGAAGGTCGCCAAGCGCTGGCCGGCCGCCGTCGAGTTCATCAAGGCGCGCAAGCTGAACGAGACCTTCGGCGACGGGCTGGCCGAGGTCGGGATCATCCTGCAGGGCGGCATGTACAACGGGGTGATCCGGGCGCTGACCGCGCTGGGCCTCGCCGACGTGTGGGGCAACACGCGGGTGCCGCTCTACTGCATGAACGTCACCTATCCGCTGGTGGACGAGGAGCTGGTCGCGTTCTGCCGCGGCAAGCGCGCCGTGCTGATGGTGGAGGAGGGGCAGCCCAACTACATCGAGCAGGCGCTGGCCGGCATCCTGCGCAAGGCCGACCTGCCGACCCGGCTGGAGGGCAAGGGCGTCTTTCCGGTGGCGGGGGAGCTGACCGCCACGGTGATGCTCGACGCCTTCGGCAAATTCTTCGAGATGCATGCGCAGGAGCTGCTGGGCAACCGCCCGCCGCTGCCCGACGCCCGCCCGGTCCTGGCCGACCCCAAGGTGAAGGCGCTGGCCGACGTGGTGCCGCCGCGCCCGGCCGGATTCTGCACCGGCTGCCCGGAGCGTCCGATCTTCGCCGCCATGAAGCTGGTGGAGAAGGAGCTGGGGCCGCACCACATCGCCGCCGACATCGGCTGCCACCTGTTCTCGATCCTGCCGCCCTTCAACCTGGGGGCGACGACCATGGGCTACGGCCTCGGCCCGGCCTCCGCCGCCGCCTTCAACGTGCCGGCGGGCAAGCGGTCCATCGCGGTGATGGGCGACGGCGGCTTCTGGCACAACGGCCTGTCGTCCGGCGTCGGCAACGCCGTCTTCAACAAGGCGGACGGCGTCATCCTGATCGTCGACAACCACTATTCGGCGGCCACTGGCGGGCAGGACATCCTGTCGTCCCGCGCGCAGAACAAGGCGCGCACCACCAACATGTCGATCGTCGACGCGGTGAAGGGCATCGGCGCCCGCTGGGTGCGCCAGATCGACCGCACCTACGACGTGGCGCGGCTGCGCGACACGCTGAAGGAGGCGCTGACCACGAAGGAGGGCGGGCCGAAGATCATCGTCGCCTCGTCCGAATGCATGCTGAACAAGCAGCGCCGCATCAAGCCGCTGACCGCGGCGGCGGTGAAGCGCGGGGAGCGGGTGGTGCGCGAGCGCTTCGGCGTCGACGAGGACGTCTGCACCGGCGACCACGCCTGCATCCGCCTGTCCGGCTGCCCCTCGCTGTCGGTGAAGCACAGCGACGACCCGCTGAAGGAGGACCCGGTGGCCGCCATCGACAATTCCTGCGTCGGCTGCGGCAACTGCGGCGAGGTGTCGGAGGCGGCGGTGCTCTGCCCCTCCTTCTACCGGGCGGACATCATCCAGAACCCGACGCGGCGCGACCGCTGGATGGCGCGGCTGCGCGGCACGGTGATCGGCTGGCTGCAGCGCCGCCACGACGCCCGCCGGCTGGCCTTCCCGGCCTGACCGGTCCCGAGAGGAGACGCCTCGATGAACGCCCCCTCACCGACCATCCGGTCGCCGAGCCGGCCGGGACCACGCCCCGGCTGCTGCTGGAGGACAAGCCGGTCTCCGTCGCCATCCTCGCCATGGGCGGGCAGGGCGGCGGCGTGCTGGCGGACTGGATCGTCGCGCTGGCCGAGGCCAACGGCCATGTCGCGCAGTCCACCTCGGTGCCCGGCGTCGCCCAGCGCACCGGCGCCACCATCTACTATGTCGAGATGATCCGTGCCCGGCCGGACGCGCGGCCGGTGCTGGCCCTGTCGCCGGTGCCGGGCGACGTCGACGTGGTGCTGGCCGCCGAATGGATGGAAGGCGGGCGCGCCATGCTGCGCGGCTTCGTCACGCCGGAGAAGACGACCTTCATCGCCTCCACCCACCGCTCCTTCGCCGTCGGCGAGAAGGAGAAGCCGGGCGACGGCATCGGCGACCCCGCGGTGGTGAGCGAGGCGACCGGGGTGGCGGCCAGGCGCACCATCGCCTTCGACATGGCGACGCTAGCGGAGAAGAACGGCTCCGTCATCTCGGCGGCGATGTTCGGGGCGCTGGCCGGCAGCGGCGCCCTGCCGTTCCCGCGCGAGGCCTTCGAGCAGGCGATCCGCGCCGGCGGCGTCGGGGTGGAGGCGAGCCTGCGCGCCTTCGCCGCCGGCTTCGGCCGGGCCGCCGACACGCGCAGCGCGCCGGAACAGCCGCTGCGCACCCCGCCCAAGCGCATCCCCGACCTGCCGCCCCAGACCGGCCATGCCGAGCTCGACCGGCTGCTGGGCCGCATCCGCAGCGAGTTTCCCGGCGAGACGCACGGCATGATCTATGCCGGGGTGCAGCGGCTGGTGGAGTGGCAGGACGCCGCCTATGCCCACGGCTATCTCGACCGCCTGAAGGACTTCCTGCCGTTCGACCGGCCGGGCTTCGCGCTGACCGTCGAGGCGGCGCGGCAGCTCGCGGTGGCGCTGGCCTATGACGACGTGTTCCGCGTCGCCGACCTGAAGATCCGCGCCAGCCGCTTCGACCGCGTGCGGCGGGAGGTGGCGGCCAGGCCGGACCAGATCGTCTACACCACCGAGTTCATGCACCCGCGCATGGAGGAGGTCTGCGGCTCGCTTCCGGCGCGGCTGGGGGCGGCGATCGAAGCGCGGCCGGGACTCCACAAGGCGCTCGACCGGCTGGTGAACCGCGGGCGGCGGGTGCGCACCGGCACCGTCGGCTGGTTCCTGCCGCTCTATCTGCTGGCCGGGCTGAAGCGCTTCCGGCCGTCCTCGCTGCGGCACGGGCGCGAGATGGCGCATGTCGACGCCTGGATGACGCTGGCGCTCGGCCATGCCGCCGCCGACCGCGCCCTGGCGATCGAGATCCTGAAATGCCGCCGGCTGGTGAAGGGCTATTCCGACACCCATTCGCGCGGCACCTCCAAGTTCGACCGGGTGATGGGCGCCGTGCCGAAGCTGGCCGGGCGCGAGGATGCCGCCGACTGGGTACGGCGCCTGCGCGACGTCGCCCTGATCGACGAGACGGGCGACCGGCTGCACGGCGCCCTGAAGACCATCGACAGCATGCTGACGGACGGAGCCGCCTGATGGACAGCCTCGACCTCGTGGTGACGGAGATCCGCGGCGAGACCCCGCTGGTCCGGGCGATCCGGCTGGCCCGCCCGCATGGCGAGCCGCTGCCGAGCTGGGAGCCGGGCGCCCATGTCAAGGTGCGCCTGCCGGGCGGCGACGACCGCTCCTACAGCCTGATCAACCCGCGGCCGGAGCCCGGCGCCACCACCCGGCCGGACAGCTATCTGCTGGGCGTGCGGCTGGAGGAGAAGAGCACCGGCGGCTCGGCCTACATGCATGGGCTGGCGGTGGGCGACCGGGTGACCGTCTCGCCGCCGGCCAACAACTTCCCGCTGGAACCGGCGGATGCCCCGGTGGTGCTGGTGGCCGGCGGCATCGGGGTGACGCCGATCCTGTCCATGGCTGCGTGGCTGCGGGCCTCCCGCCATCCCTTCCGCTTCCATTACGCCGGGCGCAGCCGCGGCCAGCTCGCCTTCCTGGCGGAGTGCGAGGCGGCGGCGGGCGGGGCGCTGGCGGTCCATGCCGACGACGAGGCCGGGCGGGTCTTCGACCTGCCGGGCCTGATGGCCGGGCTGACGGCGGGCGAGCCGCTCTATGTCTGCGGGCCGCTCGCCATGATCGAGGCGGCGCGCGGGGCGGCCGGCCGGCTGGGCTGGAGCGAGGGGCGGCTGCGCTTCGAGATCTTCGCCGCGGCGGCGCCGCAGGAGGGCGACCAGTCCTTCGAGGTGGTGCTGGAGAGCAGCGGCCGCAGCTTCGTCGTGCCGCCGGACAAGACCATCCTGGAGGTGCTGATCGAGGCCGGGATGGACCCGATGTACGACTGCAAGCGCGGCGACTGCGGCATCTGCCAGGTCAGCGTGCTGGACGGCGTTCCCGACCACCGCGACTACCTGCTGACCGAGCGGGAGAAGGCGTCCAACACGGTGATGCAGATCTGCGTGTCGCGCTCGAAGACGCCGCGGCTGGTGCTGGATTTGTAAGGGAAGGGACCGTCCCCGCCGCTCCGCCGGCGAGGGGACACGACACGCGCGGCGCACCGTCCGATCAAGGGAGGACACACTCCATGGGCAAATACAGAGGAAACGTCGACGCCATCCGCGGGCTGGTGCGCGAGACCGAGGTCCACCGGGATCTCTACACCGATCCCGAGGTCTTCGAGCTGGAGATGGAGCAGCTCTTCGCCAACGCCTGGGTCTATGTCGGCCACGACAGCCAGGTGCCGAACCCCGGCGATTTCTTCACGACGACCATCGGCAGGCAGCCGGTGGTGATGGTCCGCCACAGCGACGGCAGCGTCCGCGTCCTCTACAACCGCTGCCCGCACAAGGGCGTCAAGGTGGCGGGCGAGCCCTGCGGCAATACCGGCAAGTTCTTCCGCTGCCCCTACCATGCCTGGTCCTTCAGGACCGACGGCAGCCTGCTGTCGATCCCGCTGAAGAAGGGCTACGAGAACACCGGCTTCGAGGACAGCCACGCCGCCAAGGGCATGACCGCGGTCGGCAACGTGCGGAACTATCGCGGCTTCGTCTTCGCCCGGCTGGCCGCGAGCGGCGAGGCGTTCGAGACCTATTTCGGGCAGAGCCTGTCGAGCCTCGACAACATGATCGACCGCTCGCCGGCCGGGCGGCTGGAGGTGGCGGGCGGCGTGCTGCGCTACATGCACAACTGCAACTGGAAGATGCTGGTCGAGAACCAGACCGACACCTGCCACCCGATGGTCGCGCATGAAAGCTCGGCCGGGACGGCGGTGTCGGTGTGGAACGCCGCCCCGCCCGGCACGCCCAAGCCGATGGCGGTGGAGATCTTCGCGCCCTTCGTCAGCCCCTACGAGTTCTTCGAGAACATGAAGATCCGGGTGTGGGAGAACGGACACGGCCATACCGGCGTCAGCCACTCCATCCACTCCGACTATTCGGCGGTGCCGGGATACTTCGAGAAGATGAGTGCGGCCTACGGCGAGGAGCGCGCCAAGGCGATCATGGACGAGGCGCGGCACAACACCGTCTATTTCCCCAACATCATGATCAAGGGGCCGATCCAGCTCCTGCGCGTGTTCCGCCCGATCGCCGCCGACCGCACGCTGGTCGAGAGCTGGACCTTCCGGCTGGTCGACGCGCCCGACCTGCTGCTGGAACGCACGCTGATGTACAACCGCCTGGTCAATGCCCCGACCTCGGTGGTCGGCCACGACGACCTGGAGATGTACGAGCGCGCCCAGGAGGCGCTGGCCAGCGACGGCAATCCCTGGGTCAACGTCCAGCGCCTCTACGATCCCGGCGAACGGGTGGAGGGGGAGGCCGTCACCAACGGCACCAACGAGTGGCAGATGCGCAACCAGTTCCGCGCCTGGGTCAAGTACATGACCGCCGGGATGTGAGGGGCAGACCATGACCGACATGACGACTCCGATCTCCGCGGCTTCGATCACCGGGAGTCCGACCGACGCGCAGCTCGTCGAGTTCGTGACGCGCGAGGCGCGGCTGCTCGACCAGCAGCGCCATGAGGAGTGGCTGGAGCTGTTCACCCCCGACGGCCATTACTGGGTGCCGCTGGAGCATGGGCAGACCGACCCGCGCCTGACCTGCTCGCTGATGTACGAGGACCTGCTGCTGCTGAAGGTCCGGGTGGAGCGGCTGAAGGGCCGGCGCACCTTCTCGCAGCAGCCGCAGAGCCGCTGCCATCATCTGCTGCAGACGCCGATGGTCGACGTCCGCGACGAGGGGGCCAACCGCTACGTCACCTGGACGCCGATGCACTATGTCGAGGCGCGGCGGGACGAGCAGACGCTCTACGCCGCCTGGGCGACGCACCACCTGACGGTCGTGGACGGCCGGCTGCGGATGACGCTGAAGCGCGTCGATCTGGTGAACTGCGACGCCGCCTTCGGCAACATCCAGCTTTTCCCGTGAGGCCGGCGATGCTCGACCATGCCACCGTCGCCAACGCCTTCGGCCACGCGGCGGCCACCTGGCCCGACCGGCCCTTCCTGGCCGTCCTGCCGGAAACCGCCGGCATCTACGGCATCGAGGCGGGGGAAATCTCCTACGCCGCCGCCGCCGCTCTCGTGGAGCGCAGCGCCGCGGCCTGGAGCGCCGCCGGCTACGGCCATGGGCACCGCGTCGGGCTGCTGCTGGAGAACCGGCCGGCCTTCTTCCTGACCTGGTTCGCGCTGAACCGGCTCGGCATCTCGGTGGTGCCGATCAACCCTGACATGCGCTCGGCCGAGCTGGAATATCTGATCGGCCATTCGGAGCTGGTGGCGGCGGTGGCGATCCCGTCGCGCCGGCAGGACATCCTCGCCGCCGCCGCCGCGGTGGCCCGCGTGGTGGCGGTGGTGGAGCCGGGCGAGGCGCCGCCCCCGGCGCCGAGCGCGCCGCCGCGGGGCGGGGTGCCGGACATCGACAGCGAATGCGCGCTGCTCTACACCTCGGGCACCACCGGGCGGCCGAAGGGCTGCGTCCTGCCCAACGAGTATTTCCTGGAGGCCGGGCGCTGGTACAGCGGGACCGGCGGGCTGATCGCCATGCGGCCGGGCGCCGAGCGGATGCTGACCCCGCTGCCGGTCTTCCACATGAACGCGATGGCCTACAGCGCCATGGCGATGGTCGCCACCGGCGGCTGCCTGATCGCGGTGGACCGCTTCCATCCGCGGAGCTGGTGGGACAGCGTGCGGCAGTCGGGCGCCACCATCGTCCATTATCTCGGCGTCATGCCCTCCATGCTGATCGGCCTGCCGGAGGACCCGCGCGACCGCGACCATGCGGTGCGCTTCGGCTTCGGCGCCGGGGTGCCGCGCGAGCTGCAGGCGCCCTTCGAGGCGCGCTTCGGCTTCCCGCTGATCGAGGCCTGGGCGATGACCGAGACGGGGGCCGGCGCGGTGATCGCCGCCGGCGAGGAGCCGCGCCATGTCGGGTCGAACTGCTTCGGCCGCGTCCACCCCTCCATCGAGGTGCGGGTGGTGGCGGAGGGCGGCGGGGAGGCCGGGGCGGACGAGCCGGGCGAGCTGCTGGTCCGCCGGGCCGGCGACAGCCCGCGCTTCGGCTTCTTCCGCGAATATCTGAAGGATGCCGAGGCGACGGCCGAGGCCTGGGCCGGCGGCTGGTTCCACACCGGCGACGTGGTGCGGCGGGGGCCGGACGGCTCCTTCCACTTCGTCGACCGCAAGAAGAACGTGATCCGCCGGTCCGGCGAGAACATCTCGGCGGTGGAGGTGGAGGGGGTGCTGCTGCGCCATCCCGCGGTGAAGGCGGTGGCGGTGGCGGCGGCGCCCGACGCGGTGCGCGGCGACGAGGTGCTGGCCTGCGTGGTGACGAAGGAGCCGGCGGGGGAGGGCGAGCGGGAGGCGCTGGCCGCCGGTCTGGTGTCGCACTGCCTGTCGCGGCTCGCCTACTACAAGGCGCCGGGCTGGGTCGCCTTCGTGGAGGAGCTGCCGCTGACCTCGACCCAGAAGATCCAGCGCGGCCAGTTGAAGGAGCTGGTGGCCCGCATCGTCGCGGCGGGGACCGCCATCGACACGCGGGCGATGAAGAAGCGGGGCTGAGGCCCCCTCTCTCCCCCTCGGGGGGAGGGTGACCGCACAGCCTCGGGAGATGTCCAATGAGCAGTGTTCCCGTCGCCCTCGTCACCGGTGGCAGCACCGGCATCGGCGAGGGGATCGTCCGCCGGATGCTGGCGGACGGCTACCGGGTGGTGTCGCTGGCGCGGCGCAGCCCGTCCTGGAGCCACGAGCGGCTGGAGGCGCTGGAGGTCGACCTGCTCGACGCCGCCGCCACCGCCGAGGCGGCGGCCGAGGTGACGCGGCGCCATGCCGTCAGCCACATCGTCCACAATGCCGGCGTCATCTGGCCGAAGCTGGTCGAGGAGGTGGCGCAGGACGACCTGCACGGCCTGACGCAGCTCCACCTCGGCGCGCCGCTGATCCTGCTGCAGGCCGCCCTGCCGGCGATGAAGGCGGCGGGCTTCGGGCGCGTCGTCCTGATGTCGTCGCGCGCGGCGCTGGGCCTGCAGACCCGCACCGCCTACTCGGCGACCAAGGCCGGCATGATCGGCATGGCGCGCACCTGGGCGCTGGAGCTGGGGCCGCACGGCATCACCGTCAACGTGGTGGCGCCCGGCCCGATCCAGGACACCGCCATGTTCCAGGACGTCATCACCCCCGGCAGCGCGCGCGAGACGGCGCTGGCCGCCAGCATCCCGGTGAAGCGGCTGGGCCGGACGGAGGACGTGGCGAACGCCGTGGCCTTCTTCGCCGCCCGCGAGGCCGGATTCGTGACCGGGCAGGTCCTCTATGTCTGCGGCGGCGCCAGCGTCGGATCCGTGACGATCTGAGGCACGAGCCGAGGAGGCCGCGGTGTGGGGCGACGGCTGGGCAAGGGGTCTCGGTGGTCCCGGCACGGTCGTTGACAGGGACCTTTGACGCCTCTATATTTGAATTGTCAAACATTGACAGGGCGACCGGTCCGGAGGATGCGGACGGCGCCCGACCAGGGAGGGGACTCCATGCGCATCGTCTGCATCGGCGGCGGCCCGGCGGGGCTCTACTTCGCACTCCTGATGAAGAAGCTGCACCCGGCGCATTCCGTGACGGTGGTGGAGCGCAACCGCCCCTACGACACCTTCGGGTGGGGCGTCGTCTTCTCCGACGCCACCATGGAGGCGATGCGCCGCTGGGACGCCGAGACGGCGGCGGAGATCGAGCAGGCCTTCAACCACTGGGACGACATCGAGCTGCTGATCAAGGGCCGGCGCCTGCGCACCACCGGCCACGGCTTCGTCGGGATCGGCCGCAAGCGGCTGCTGAACATCCTGCAGGCCCGCTGCGAGGCGCTGGGGGTCGAGCTGGTGTTCGAACGCGAGGTCGAGTCCGACCTGGAGTTCCCCGACGCCGACCTGATCATCGCGTCGGACGGCGTGTGGTCGCAGATCCGCAAGCGCTACGAGGACGTCTTCCAGCCCGACCTGCTGCTGCGGCCGAACCGCTACATCTGGCTCGGCACCCACAAGCAGTACGACGCCTTCACCTTCGATTTCCGCAAGACCGAGCACGGCTGGTTCCAGGCGCACATCTACAAGTTCGACGCCGAGACCTCGACCTTCATCGTCGAGACGACGGAGGAGGCCTACGAGGCCCACAAGCTGGGCGAGATGGACCAGCAGCAGTCGATCGACTTCTGCGAGACGCTGTTCGCCGAGGTGCTGGACGGCGCCAGGCTGATGACCAACGCGCGGCACCTGCGCGGGTCGGCCTGGCTGAACTTCTACCGGCTGATCTGCGGCAAGTGGAGCCACTTCAACGGCAACAGCCATGTCGTGCTGATGGGCGACGCCGCCCACACCGCGCATTTCGCCATCGGGTCGGGCACCAAGCTCGCCATCGACGACGCCATCGAGCTGACCAACCAGTTCCAGATCCTTGGCCACGACGCGGCGCGCATCCCCGAGGTGCTGGAGGCCTATGAGGAGGTGCGGCGGGTCGACGTGGCGCGCATCCAGAACGCCGCGCGCAACGCCATGGAGTGGTTCGAGGTGGTCGGCGACCGCTATGCCGACACGCTGGAGCCCGAGCAGTTCATGTACTCCATGCTCACCCGCTCGCAGCGCATCAGCCACGAGAATCTGCGGCTGCGCGACAAGGACTGGCTGGAGGGGTACGAGCGCTGGTTCGCCCGGCGCAGCGGCCTGACGGTGGCCGAGGGCGAGCGGGCGCTGCCGCCGATGTTCACCCCCTACAGCATCCGCGGCGTCACGCTGCCCAACCGCATCGTTGTGTCGCCGATGGCGATGTACTCGGCGACGGACGGGGTGGCCGGCGACTTCCATCTGGTGCATCTCGGTGCCCGCGCCATGGGCGGGGCGGGGCTGGTGTTCGGCGAGATGACCTGCGTGTCGCCCGACGCCCGCATCACCCCCGGCTGCCTCGGCCTGTGGAACGGGGAGCAACGGGACGGCTGGAGGCGCATGGTGGCGTTCATCCACGCCAACAGCGACGCCAAGGTCGGCATCCAGCTCGGCCATGCCGGGCGCAAGGGGGCGACGAAGCTGGCCTGGGAGGGCATCGACCAGCCGCTGGAGGAGGGGGGCTGGCCGCTGATCTCCGCCTCCGCCCTGCCGTACCTGCCGCACTCGCAGGTGCCGCGGGCGATGGACCGGGCCGACATGGACCGGGTGCGCGACGACTTCGTCCGCTCCGCCAAACTCGCCGCGGAGACCGGGGCGGACTGGCTGGAGCTGCACTGCGCCCACGGCTATCTGCTGTCGAGCTTCCTGTCGCCGCTGACCAACCGGCGCGAGGACGAGTATGGCGGGTCGCACGAAAACCGCGCCCGCTTCCCGCTGGAGGTGTTCCATGCCATCCGCGCGGTGTGGCCGCAGGACAAGCCCATCTCGGTCCGCCTGTCCTGCCACGACTGGGTCGAGGGCGGCAACACGCCGGACGACGCGGCGATCTTCGCCCGCATGTTCAAGGAGGCTGGGGCCGACATGATCGACTGTTCCTCCGGACAGGTGTCGAAGGAGGAGAAGCCGGTCTACGGCCGGCTGTTCCAGACCCCCTTCTCCGACAAGATCCGCAACGAGGTGGGCATCCCGACCATCGCGGTCGGCGCCATTTCGGAGGCCGACCACGCCAATTCGGTCATCGCCGCCGGCCGCGCCGACCTCTGCGCCGTCGCCCGCCCGCATCTGGCCGACCCGGCCTGGGCGCTGCACGAGGCGGCGAAGATCGGCCTGACGGAGATCGCGTGGCCCAGGCAGTACCGCTCCGGCAAGATGCAGTACGAGACCAACCTCGCCCGTGCCGCGGCGCTGGCCGGAGGGCCGGCCAAGTGAGCGGCCGGCTGGAAGGGCGCCATGCGCTGGTGACCGGGGCCGGCAGCGGCATCGGCGCGGCCATCGCGCTGGCGCTCGCCGGGGCCGGCGCCCGCGTCACGCTCGCCGGGCGCCGCCGGGACCCGCTGGAGGCGGTGGCCGGGCGCATCGCGCAGGCTTGCGGCACGGGACGGGCGCAGGTGGCCGACGGCTTCGACGTGACCGATCCCGCGGCCATCGCCCGCGGGCTGGAGACCGCCCGCGCCGGCTTCGGCCCGGTCGCCCTGCTGGTCAACAATGCCGGCGAGGCGCCGAGCGCCCCCTTCGAGAAGACCAGCCTCGCCATGTGGTCGCAGGTGATGGCGGTCGATCTGACCGGCGTCTTCCAGGTGACGCAGGCGGTCCTGCCGGACCTGAAGGCGACGGGGGAGGGCGCGCGCATCGTCAACGTCGCCTCCACCGCCGGGCTGACCGGCTACGCCTATGTCGCCGCCTATTGCGCGGCCAAGCACGGGGTGGTTGGGCTGACCCGCGCGCTGGCGCTGGAGCTGGCGCGGACCGGCATCACGGTCAATGCCGTCTGCCCCGGCTTCACCGACACGCCGCTGCTGCAGGCGGCGGTGCGCACCATCACTGAGAAGACCGGGCGCAGTGCGGAGCAGGCGGTCGCCGAGCTTGCCGGGGCCAACCCGCAGGGACGCCTCGTCAGGCCGGAGGAGGTGGCGGACGCCGTGCTGTGGCTCGCCTCGCCGGGCGCGCAGTCGATCAACGGGCAGGCCATCGCGGTCGCCGGCGGCGAAGTGCTGGCGGGCTGACAAGAAGAACCAGGAGGACTCGCGGCATGAACAAGCGGCCGTTCAAGGACTATCAGGCCCGGCATTTCCGCTATGAGGCGAGCGGGGACGGGCGCGTCGCGACCATCCGGCTGAACCGGCCGGACCGCAAGAATCCGCTGACCTTCGACAGCTACGCGGAGCTGCGCGACCTGTTCCGCGACCTGACCCATGCGTCGGACGTCCGCGCCGTCGTGCTGACCGGCGAGGGCGGCAACTTCTGCTCCGGCGGCGACGTGTTCGAGATCATCGAGCCGCTGACCAAGATGGCGATGCCGGAGCTGCTGGCCTTCACCCGCATGACCGGCGACGTGGTCAAGGCGATGCGCCGCTGCCCGCAGCCGGTCGTCGCGGCGGTGGACGGCGTCTGCGCCGGGGCCGGGGCCATCCTCGCCATGGCGTCCGATCTCCGCCTCGCCACGCCGGCCGCCAAGACCGCCTTCCTCTTCACCCGCGTCGGGCTGGCCGGTGCCGACATGGGCGCCTGCGGGATCCTGCCGCGCATCATCGGCCAGGGCCGCGCCGCCGAGCTGCTGTTCACCGGCCGCGCCATGAGCGCCGAGGAGGGGCAGTCCTGGGGCTTCTACAACCGCCTCGTCGCGGCGGACAGCCTGGAGGAGGAGGCGACGGCGCTCGCCCGCTCGCTCGCCGACGGGCCGTGGTTCGCCCATGGCATGACCAAGACCATGCTGAACCAGGAATGGGCGATGGGGCTGGAGGAGCTGATCGAATCCGAGGCGCAGGCCCAGGCGATCTGCATGGCGACCAGGGATTTCCAGCGCGCCTTCGAGGCCTTCGCCGCCAAGGCGAAGCCGCAGTTCAAGGGGGATTGAGGCGATGCACGGTCCCACCCCCCTCGCCGGGCCGACGCGCGAGCATCTGCACTGGCCCTTCTTCGCCGCCGGCCATCACGGCTATGCCGGGCGGCTGGACGCCTTCGCCGCCTCTCCCGCCATGGCGGGGATCGACCATGGCGACGTGGACGGCGCCTGCCGGCGCCTGGTGCGGGCGCTCGGCGAGGCCGGGCTGCTGGAGGCCTGCGTCGCCGGCGCCGCGGCCGATGCACCGCCCATCGACTCCCGCATGGTCTGCCTCGCCCGCGAGACGCTGGCGTGGCACGACGGCATCGCCGACTTCGCCTTCGCCATGCAGGGGCTGGGCACCGGGGCCATCGGCCTGTCCGCCTCGCCGGAGCTGAAGGCGGCCGTGCTGCCCCGGGTGCGCGCCGGCGAGTGGCTCGCCGCCTTCGCCCTGTCGGAGACGGAGGCCGGATCGGACGTCGCGGCGATGTCCTGCGCGGCGCGGGCCTCCGGCGACTCCTACGTGCTGGACGGCGAGAAGACCTGGATCTCCAACGGCGGCATCGCCGACGTCTACACCGTCTTCGCCCGCACCGGCGAGGCGCCGGGAACCCGCGGCATCTCCGCCTTCGTCGTCCTCGCCGACGATCCGGGCTTCTCCATCGCCGAGCGGATCGACGTGATGGCGCCGCACCCGCTGGCGACCATCCGCTTCGAGAACTGCCGCATTCCGGCGGCGCGCCGGCTGGGCGTGCCGGGCGAGGGCTTCAAGATCGCCATGCGGACGCTCGACATCTTCCGCGCGTCGGTCGCCGCCGCGGCGCTGGGCTTCGCCCGCCGCGCGCTGGACGAGGCGGCGGCCCATGCCAAGTCCCGGCCGATGTTCGGCGCCACGCTCGCCGACCTGCAGCTGACCCAGGCGGCGCTGGGCGACATGGCGACGGGGATCGACGCGGCGGCGCTGCTGACCTACCGGGCGGCGTGGCGGCGCGACGTGCAGCGCCAGCCGACCACCAAGGAGGCGGCGATGGCCAAGATGACGGCGACCGAGACGGCGCAGACCGTGATCGACCGCGCGGTGCAGATGTTCGGCGGGCGCGGCGTGCGCTGCGGCGAGATCGTCGAGCGGCTCTACCGCGAGATCCGCGCGCTGCGCATCTACGAGGGCGCCACCGAGGTGCAGAAGCTGATCGTCGCCCGCGAGCTGCTGAAGGGAGCCTGACCCATGCCGGCATTCGTGACCCAGCGGGCCGTCCGCTTCTCGGACTGCGACCCGGCCGGGATCGTCTACTTCCCGCGCTGTTTCGACCTGATGAACGGCGTGGTGGAGGACTGGTGGACGGCGATGGGCTTCCCGTGGCGGACCACCATTCCCGAGCGGCGGCTCGGCCTGCCGACCGCCGTCATGACGACCGAGTTCCTCGCCCCGTCCTTCCTGGGCGACCCGCTGACCTGCAGCCTGACGGTGGTGCGGATCGGCGGCGCCTCCCTCGACCTCCGGCACGAGGTGCGCTCGGACGGGCAGCTCCGCTTCCGGGCGGCGCAGACGGTGGTCTGCACCTCGCTCGACACCCACAAATCACAGCCCTGGCCGGAGGACGTCCGGTCCGCCTTCGCGGCCTATCTGGAGAGCCCCCATGCACACGATCCTTCAGCCTGACGACTGGGTGAAGCCGGTCGGCTACGCCAACGGCGTCGCCGCCAGCGGCCGGATGGTCTTCGTGGCCGGCCAGATCGGCTGGAACCGTCATTCCGAGTTCGAGACCGACGATCTCGTCGGGCAGGTCCGCCAGACCCTGCAGAACGTCGTCGCCGTGCTGGCCGAGGCCGGCGCCGGTCCCGAGCACATCACGACCATGACCTGGTACTTCACGAACAAGCGCGAGTATCTCGACAATCTGCGCGAGATCGGCGGGGTGTACCGCGAGGTGCTCGGCCGCAACTTCCCGGCCATGGCGGCGGTCGAGGTCTCCGCCCTGATGGAGGACCGCGCCAAGGTGGAGATCCAGGCGATCGCGGTGGTGCCGGAGTAAGGGGCTCCCGCCCGCGCCTCTCCCGACGGACCGTCCGTGGGAGGCGCGGGCGGGAGGTCCGCCTACTTGCGGTCGGCGCCCACCGCGGGGATGGTCAGGTAGCGCAGGCGCTTCATCTCGCGCCGGCCGTGGGTGACGGTGTCGAGGATCAGGCCGCAGGTCAGGCTGAGGAAGGCCAGCAGCATGATGCCGGTCGCCAGCACCGCGGTCGGCAGCCGCGGCACCAGGCCGGTCTGCCAATAGGTCACGATGATCGGCTCGGCCAGCGCCAGCGACAGGATGAGGAAGGCCAGCGCCAGCGACGAGAAGAAGGCGAGCGGCCGTTCCTCCTTCACCAGGATCAGGATGGTCCGCAGGATGCGGAAGCCGTCGCGGTAGGTGCTGAGCTTGCTGACCGATCCCGGCGGCCGGTCCTTGTAGGGGGTCTTCACCTCGTCCACCGGCATGTTCAGCTCCAGCGCGTGGACGGTCAGCTCGGTCTCCGTCTCGAAGCCGCTGGCGAGCGCCGGGAAGCTCTTGACGAAGCGGCGGGAGAACACCCGGTAGCCGGAGAGCATGTCCTGGATGCGGCTGCCGAAGATGGCGGCCACCATGCCGGTCAGCAGCTTGTTGCCGAAGCGGTGGCCGGGGCGGTAGGCGGCGGCGATGTCGGTCACCCGCTGGCCGTTGACCATGTCGAGCTGCTCGGACACCAGCTTCTCGATCATCGCCGGGGCGGAGGCGGCGTGGTAGGTGTCGTCGCCGTCCACCAGCACATAGACGTCCGCCTCGATGTCCGAGAACATCCGGCGCATGACGTTGCCCTTGCCCTGCAGCGGCTCGCGCCGCACCACGGCGCCGGCCGTCCGGGCGACCTCCACCGTGCGGTCGCGCGAGTTGTTGTCGTAGACGTAGATGGTGGCGTCGGGCAGGGCGGCGCGGAAGTCGCTCACCACCTTTCCGATCGCCGCCTCCTCGTTGTAGCAGGGGATCAGGACCGCGACGCGGAGCTTTGCCGCGTCGGGCGCCGCGACGGTCGCGCGGAACTCGATCGGCTGGCGGCGTTCAGCGATGGACATGGGGTCATTCTCCGTTGTCTTCGTCACCGGTTTCAGCCGGGCTCTTCGGGGCCGGTCAGGCGGCCGGCCTGCCGGAGGCAAGGGCCGGTGACGCGGCCGGCTCCTCGGTGCGGCGGGGCTGGACCGCCAGCAGGGCGGCGATCGCCGCCAGCGGCAGCAGCCACGCCACGCGGTTCTGGTAGCGCGGATGGACCGCCGACAGGCCGCCGGCCACCGCGGCGTTCAGCATCAGCCCGAGCGCCAGCACCGCGAGCAGCCCGCCCTGCCGTCCGCCGAGCCGGCCGGCGCGGGTGGCGAGCACCCAGCCGAGCGCCAGCAGCGACAGTACCAGCACGGTGAGCTGCACCGCGTTCAGCGCCGCCCGCGGGAAGGCCTGCGCCATCTGCAGCGAGGTCATGAAGGCGGTGTAGACCGGCTGGCCGAAGCGGCTGAAGAACTGGCGGGTCCAGGGCTTCACCGGGTTGGTCAGGATGATGTCGATCTGCGGGCTGACCAGCAGGGTCGCCGCATTGATCGCCATGTGGCGGGCGACGTCGAGCGGGCGGCTGGCGATGGTCGCCCGGTTGATCTCCGACGCCTCGGCCAGGAAGCGCGGCGTGTCGCCGAAGGCATGGCGGGCGCCGTCGGGATGCCACAGGAAATAGTCCGACGTGATGAAGCCCGGCGCGCTGCGGTCGAGCGTGTCCAGCTTGCCGCACAGCAGGTAGCCGCGCTCCGGACAGGCCTCCGCCAGATAGTCGCGGGCGGGGCCGTCGCCGATCAGCCGGGCCAGCAGGAAGAGCGGCGAGCTGGGCGACAGCACCGGATGCTTCATCAGCACGGCGTTGGCGGCCATCAGCGTCCCGGCGGCGAGCAGCAGCGGCGCGCAGAGGCCGAGCAGCACCGCCCGCAAGCCGCGCCGGCGGACCAGCGACCACAGGAGCATCAGCGCGGCGAGCGCGCCGAGGATCGCCAGGTGGCTGAGATGCACCATGGTCATCCCGGCCAGCACCGCCACGTCGAACAGGCGGCCGGTCCGCGACCGCTCCGCCCAGCCGGTGTAGACGGCGTAGGCCATGAGGATCAGCGGCCCGGTGAACAGGTCCGGCATGATCATCCCGGCCTGCACCGGCAGGCTGGTCAGCAGGGCCAGCGCCAGGATCACCGCCAGGAACGGGGCCGGCCGCAGCGCCAGACCGGCCGCAGACAGGGCGCGGCGGACGGCGTAGGCGGCGACGAGGCCCTGCGCGACCGGAACCAGCCAGACGGTCCAGTCCGTGGTGAAGGGCAGCAGGAACAGCGTGTAGGGGAAGGGCCGCAGGAAGAAGGCGAAGCCCGAGAAGGGCACCGTCGCCGGCGGGCCGGGCGGCCGTGTCCAGCTCGGCCCGTCACCCGGGCGCAGGACGTTGAAGGCCGGCTCGAAATAGCCGGGCGTATCGTCGAAGGTCAGCGGAAAGCCGTTGAGCAGCAGGACCGGCAGGCCGAGCAGAAGCCCCCCGCAAGGAGCAGCAGAAGCTCCATCCAGGCCGGGCCGGTCCGGGGGGCTCCGGCCGGCGCGCTATGCGTCACCCTCATTCTCTCGGTCCATCCTTGGCTGGCGAGGCTCGTCGGGAGGGTGTGCCGCGGAGCGGTGCGCGCCAAGTTTTCCTGTGGATTATCGACCCATTCCACCCGGCATCCTCTCCGGATGGCGCCGGCCGGATGGGGATCCTCCGAAAAAAAGGGGTAGGAGCCGGGGCCGGACCCAAATGGAAGGGCTGCCGCCACACCCATTGGGCAGTGGAATTTGCTGCATCTGCGTTCTCTATTCTTGCGTGTCCCGCGCCGGCCGGCGCCGGGGACCCTTTCCGCCTGCAAGAATACGGAGACGAACGGGATGGCGCAGCGCAACGAAGCCGCTCTGGACCTCGATGCCGGGCCGGTGGCGGGCCGGGCATCCAAGCGCGGGCTGGTGAGCGCCCGGGAACGGACCCTGTTCGCCGGGACGGTCCTGCTGCTCGTGCTGGCGCTGTGGAGCATCCCGCTGCTCAGCTTCCCCGACGGGGCGGTGCATGTGGCGATGGCCCATCTGCTGACGGTGCTGGGCAACGGCACCGCCGACCCGATCCTCCAGCGCTATTTCGAGCTGAACATCCAGACCGAGCCGAACTGGTTCATCTATCCGATCCTGGCCGGCCTGCTGCAGATCTTCGAGCCGCACAGCGCCGAGAAGGTGCTGCTGACCGGCTTCATCGTGGCCTTCCCCTATAGCGTCCGCTATGCCGTCACCGCCGCCCGGCCGGAGAATGCGCCGCTCGCCTGGTTCGCGCTGCCCTTCGTCTACGCCTGGCCGCTGAACCTGGGGCTGTACAACTTCATCTGGAGCCTGCCCTGGCTGTTCGTCACGCTGGGCTATGCGCTGCGCCGCTGGACCGACATGACGCCGGGCCGCACGCTGGTGGTCGCCCTGCTGGCGCTGGTCACCTACTTCTCGCACATCACCTCGGCCATCGTGCTGATGCTGACGGTCGGCGCGCTGGGCGCCTGGATCCTGTGGTGCGAGTGGCGGGTGCCCGGCTCCTCCGGGCTGCGGCGCGAGGGGGGCGCGGCGGCCGGCTGTGGACGACCGTGCTGGCCTTCGCGCTGGCCCTGCTGCCGATCGCCCTGCTGACGCTGCACTTCGCCGCCTCGCACACCGGCCAGGAGGTGGAGTTCGGGCAGGACGTGTTCTACCGCACCAAGATGCTGGCCTACGGCAACGCGATCCTGTCGCACAGCCGGTGGGAGGCCGTCTTCACCATTCCGGTGGCGCTGCTGCCCTTCGCCGCCTCGGTCCTAATGCTGCGGCGGCGGTGGCGCGAGGGGGACTGCGACCGCTCGACGGGCTGCTGGTGGCGGCGGTCGGCATCACCGTCTTCAGCTACGTCATTCCCAACAGCACGTCGGGCGGCGGGCTGGCGGTGCAGCGCATCCAGCTCTATCCCTACCTGCTGTTCATGCTGTGGATCGCGACGGCGGGCGACTGGGCGGCGCTGCGGCGGGTGACGGCGGTCGTCTCAGGCATCGCGACGGTCGGGCTGCTGGGAATCAACATGTATTACCTGCACCTCTCCAGCCGCTATGTCGCGGAGTTCGAGAGCGCGATGGCCGCGCTGCCGCCGGGCAGGACGATGCTGGTGCTGGACTTCACGGGCTGGAACCTCAGCCCCGAGGGCGCGCACGAGAGCTTCCGCATGAATTTCTACGGCCATGCCCAGTCGCGCTTCGTGGTGCATCGGCCGCTGGTCGACCTGAACCTCTACCAGGCCTCCACCCCCAACTTCCCGGTCAGGTACCGGGAGGAGATGGACCCCTACATCCACCTGCGCGGTTCGGGGGCCAACGCCTACACGCCGCCGACCGACGAGTTCCTGCATGCCGGCGAGCGCAGCGGCATCACGGTGGACTATGCGCTGGTCTGGGGCCTGACGCCGCAATGGCGGAGCGACCCGGCCGCCGCCCCGATCCTGGACCAGCTCGCCCAGGGCTATGAGCTCGTCCAGGGATCGGAGCATGGCTGGCTGCACATCTACCGCCGGAAGGAGTGATCGGCCTCGTGCCGGGGCGGGGTGGCGGCCGCCGCCGTCCCGTCCTGCTGCCGGCCGGGCGATCCGGCGGCGGGGGCGGGCTTGTGGTCGTCCTTCAGCGGACAGTGCAGCGGCGGGGTGGGGCCGGTGACGACGTCGAAATCGAACATGATGAGCTACCTCCTGGTTCGGGAGGCCGCCCGGAGGGGACGAGACGGGATTTCGGTGTCGTGGCGCGACGGGGATCGGGGTGCGATCGGGAGGTCACGAAATGCGAAAGCCGCCTCGGTTCCGGGCGGCTTCGGGTTGTCAACGCGTGTGCGTGGTCCTAGGCCGCCAGACGAAACCAGCGGCCAAAGTATCGGGACGAACCCGGACAGACGGGGGCGATCACGCGTTTCATGATGCGTCCACCATAACGCCGCCGCCCACGTCTGCCAAGCGGGAAGTGACGGGAGACCTCCGTCCCTCCGGTCACCAGCGGTAGCGCAGGCCTGCGCTCAGCGTATGCCCGACGGCATCGCGGCGCAGGTCGGCGTCGTAGCTGCCGAAGGCCTGCAGGCGGCCGTCCAGCTCGGCCGTGAGGCCGGCGCCGAGAACCGCGGCGTCGCGGCCCGGCCGGGTGCCGGAGACGCGGAAGGACGTGCCGGCGAGGCTGGCCCGGCTGCCGGCGGCGACGTCCAGGAAGTCGTGGTCCCAGCGGGCGCGCAGTTCCGGCTCCACCGTGGCGTCGCCGGCCTTCAGCGTCCAGGCCGCCTTCACGCCCAGGCTGCCGCGCAGGGTGGTCAGCGTCTCGTCCTCCACCGCAAGGCCGAGGATGCCGGCGCCGCCCTCGGTGAAGCCGCTGCGCGTCACCCTGTCGATGCGCAGGCCGGCCGCGGGTTCGATGCGGGTGCCGCCGAGCGTCAGGCTGCGGCCGGCGACCAGAGCGGCGTTCAGCGAGTGGCCGCCGCTCGTCGCCGTGGCCGTCCGGTCCAGCGGGTTGACGCTGCCGAAGCGGATCGGCCGCCGGCTGTCGTAGTGGCCGTAGGCGTAGCCGGCCTGACCGTCGGCGAACCAGCCGTCCAGGCTGTAGCCGCCGTAGAGCGCCACGGAATAGCTGTCGAGGTCGGTCTTGCCGGCGTCGCCGCGGGCCTCCACCGCCGTGCGCTGGTAGCCGAGCGCCGCACCGGCGGTGACCGTGTCGGAAAGACGGCGGTCGGCGCCGAGCGCCAGGCCGCCGCTGCGGGTGCGGAAGCCGGCCGTGTTGCCGTCGCCGTCGGAGGAGGCGATGCGGCCGACCGCCCGGGCCCAGAAGGTGACGGCGTCGGCGGAGGCCTGCTGCCCGGCGGCGCGCAGGGTGGCGGTGCGGCCGAACACCACGTCGCCGAACAGCCGGCCGGAGTCGCGGGCGGCGGTCAGCGCCTCGGCATGGACCACGCCGCCGAGCCGGTCGAGCGCTGCGGGGATGGCGGCGGCGCCCAGCGGATAGAGGGCGTCGAACAGCGGCTTCACCGCGTCGGACGGGCGGACGCCGGCGGCGGGGCGGAGCGTCTCCAGGGCGGTACCCACCGCGGTCCGGTTGGCGGTGGCCGCGACGCCGGCCGCGGCGAGGCGGGCGTAGCTGGCGGGCGTGACGTGCAGGGTGAGGGCGTTGCCGCCATAGACGGCGTCGAACCGCGTGCCCGCCGGGAGCCCCGAGGCGGGCTGCGTGATGCCGGCGAAGCTGCCGAGCAGGCCGCCGGAGGCCGTCACCACCGTGAAGCCCTGGCCCGGCACCGGGCTGTAGCCGTTGGTGGCGGAGCCGGAGATGCCGCGGGTCACCGGAACCAGCGTGCCGCCGGCGGTGAAGGTGCCGGGGGTGCCGGTGACGTCGATGCGGTCGTGGAAGCCCGCCCCGGTCCCGGCGGTCGCGCCGTCGATCTCGATCCTCACCGAGGAGGCGCTGCCGTTGGTGACGGCACCCGCCACCGTCAGGATGCCCGGCGAGTTGCCGGGGTCGAGCGTGCCCTGGTTGATCAGCGTCCCGGCGATGGTGCCGCCGCCGCCGAGCCGACCGCCGCTCTCGACCGTCACGGTGGAGCTGGCGAGGCGGCCGTCGACCGACAGGCTGGCGTTCGGCTTGACCACGGTCGAGGTGACCGTCTGGGTGCCGGACGCCAGCGACAGGCTGGTGGCCGTGCCGGTGCTGGTGCCGACCTGCAGCAGGCCGAGATTCGCCATGTTGGCGCGGACCGTGGAGCGGCCTTCCATGGTCAGGCTGTCGCCGCTGCCGGCGCCGGTCAGGTCGTAGCCGATATCGGTGTTGGCGATGTTGACGCTGTTGCGCTGCCCGTTGAAGGGGTTGCCGGGATTGAGCGTCAGCACCACGGAGGTGCCGGTCTGGCCGAGCGACAGGGTCGAGGCGCCCAGCCGTTCGGGGTTCAGCCGCTCGACGGCGCCGAACTGGCCGGTCACCCCGCCGGCCGCCGTCAGCACCTCGTAGCTGCGCGGGACGAGGTAGAGCCCGTCCAGCGGCGCCACCTGCAGCGCGGCGCCGCTGGAGATGGTGGCGGTCCCGCCGACCGCCAGCTTGCCGGCATTGCCGGCCGGGTCGATGGCCACCTGAAGGCGCGAGCCGGCGGCGAAGGTCACGGCGCCGCCCAGCGACAGGGTCCCCGCGGCGCCGCTGCCCGGCGAGACGGTCCCGGACACCGTGGCCGACGGCGTGGCGATGCTGCCGCTGCCGGCGAGCCCGGCGCCGGCCGCCACGGCGAGGCCGCCGGACAGCGCGAGCGGGCCATTGACCGTCAGCGTGCCGCTGGAGACGGTGGCGGTCGTGAAGTCGGAGAAGACGCTGCCGCCGCCCAGCGTGTAGCCGTTCCCGGCGCCGAGCTGGAAGACCAGGCTGTTGGTGCCGCCGCCGCCCAGGACCCGTCCGGTGATGGAGCCGCCCTGGATGATCAGCGTGTCGTTGCCGTCGCCGAAGTCGATGGCGACCGGGTTGGCGCCGCCGCCGGCGATGGTGCCGGAGTTGGTGACCGTGTCGTCGTAGGGGCCGACCAGGGTGATCGCAGGACCGGCCAGCCCCTCGATCCGCCCGGCGTTGACGATGGTGGTCGCGCCGTAGCCGGCGCCGCCCGAGCCGTTGTCCACCATGATGCCGCGGCTGACGCCGCTGATGAGGCCGCCGGCATGGTTGGTGACGCTGCCGCCGCCCATGGCGATGCCGTCGGCGCCGTTGGGCTGCCCGCCCGAATCGACGCCGCCGGCCCCGGTGCCCTGGATCGTGCCGTAATTGACCACGGTGCCGATGACGTCGATGTCCACGCCGTCGCCGTCGCCGTTGAGCGAGGCGACGCCGCTGCTGTTGCGGATGTTGCCCGCGCCCGCATAGTCGCCGGAGATCAGGCCGTAGTTGATGACGGTGCCGTTGCCGTCCGAGCCCACGCCGGACCCGTTGCGGCCGCGGATGACGCCGCCCGCCGCATTGGTCACGGTGGCGCTGAGGAGCTGGGTGTTGCCGGTGCCCGGAACATACTGGTCGATGGTGACGCCGTGGCGGGCACCGGAGATCACGCCCCCGGCCAGGTTGTTGACCACGACGCCGGGCTGGCGGATGTCGATGCCGTCGGCCGTGCCGTTGTCGCCGCCGCTGGTGTTGGGCGCACCGTCGAGGTTGGTGATCAGGCCGGCGTTGTTGATCACCGTGTTGACGCCCGGACGGATCGCGTCGTCGAAGGCGGTCCGGATGATGCCGGTCGCGGCATTGTCGATGGTCTTCGCGACGGCGGCCTGGGTCATGGCGTTGAGGTCGATCGCCTGTCCGCTGTTGCCGCCGGTGCCCGTCGTCTCGATCAGGCCGGAGTTGTTGATGGTCAGGGAGCCGGAGACGTAGTTCGTGTTGATGCGGATCGCGTCGTTCGCCGAGCGGATGATGCCGGTCGCGCCGTTGTCGATCACATAGATGCGGGTGCCGGCGGCGGTGCCGCTGCTGTCGATGGCGCGGGTGCTGGTGCCGGTCGACAGGATCGAGCCGCCGTTGTCGATGCGCACGCCGGTCCCGCTGGTCACGTTGTTGAGCGTGACGGCCACGCCCGAGGTGGACAGGGTGCCGCCCGCCTGGACGGTGCCGGTCTGGTTGCCGCTCAGCGTCTGCGCCGTGGTGACGGTGCTGCCGGAGGTGACCATGAACTGCGCCATCGCCGGCCCGGAGAGGAGCAGCGCGAGGCCGGCGCAGCCATGCAGGGCGGTGGTTGCCAGAAGGCCGTGGCGATGCGGCATGCGTCCTCTCCGTCGGGGGGCTTTGCGGCTGACCGGGTTGCCCGGAGCCGGAAATGGGCAGGCGTCCGGTTCGCGCGGCTTGCAAGCCGTCGCTCCGGACTTCGCCGGGAGTAATAGAGACGGACTGTTACATGGCTATGACGGCGACCTCCGGAACCCGCGATCGCTCCCAGGTTGCCGCCGCCGCCGCCCGGCCGGCGCGCGGCGTCTCAGTTTTGTCTCTCCAATTCGCTATAAAATGAGACCATCGTTGCTCGCCTAGGGAGGGGGGAGTCCGCCTTCGTCCCGGAGAGCAATTGGGACCAGAAGCATGCAGAGTGCCGCGACCCCGGCGGTCTACACCGACCTTGGCCGCATCATGGAGAGCATCACGCGCCGTTTCCTGGATGTGCTGCGGATGGAGCTCGCGCGGGTGGGGGTGACCGACCTCAGCCCGACGCAGGCGTTGATGCTTCTTCATATCGGCGGAGAGGAACTGTCGGTCCGCGACCTGCTGGAGCGCGGCTACTATCTCGGTTCCAACGCCTCCTACAACCTGAAGCACCTGACCGAGGCCGGCTATGTCGACCGGTCCGCCTCGCAGCGCGACCGCCGCACGGCGCGGCTGCGGCTGTCGGAGCGCGGGCTTGCCGTCTGCGAGGCGCTGAAGCGGCTGGAGGCGCTGCGGGCCGGCGCGCTGGTGCGCTCCGAGTCCGATGCGGCGGAGGTGGAGACGACCTACCGCACGCTGCGCCGGCTGGAGCGGGCCTGGATGGACCTGATCCGCTACGACGACGATCCGCCGTCCGACCCCTCGCTGCTGGTCGGTCCGGCCGCCGGGTCCGGCGCGGCGATGGATTCGTAGAATTCCGGCCCGAAGCCGGCGGCGGCGCGGCTCGTCACGTTGAAGGGCCGCTTCAGCCCGCCGCGGAAGTTCCGCAGCACCAGATCCTGCCAGGTCGCCACCGGATCGACGCCGCGCCGCCGGCACAGGTGGCTGAACCAGCGGTGGCCGGCCGCGACGTGGCCGATCTCCTCGTCGTGGATGGTCTGGAGGATGCCGGCGCTCTCGTCGTCGCCGAACGCGCGCAGGCGGCGCACCGTGTCGGGGGTGACGTCCAGCCCGCGGGCCTCCAGCACCATCGGCACCAGGGCCAGCCGGGCCGTCAGGTCCTGCGCCGTCTTCTGCGCCGCCTGCCACAGCCCGTCATGGGCCGGCAGGTCGCCGTAGGACGCGCCCATCTGGTTCAGCCGATGCTCCAGCATCGCGAAGTGCCGGGCCTCGTCGTCGGCGACGGCGATCCAGTCGTCGGTGAAGCCCCTGGGCATCGCCTCGCCGGGAAAGCGGCAGACGATGTCCCAGGCGAGGTCGATGGCGTTCAGCTCGATATGCGCCAGGGCGTGCAGCAGGGCGATGCGGTTCTGCAGGGTGCCGCCGCGCCCGCGCTTGGGCATGTCGCGGGGCAGCTTCAGCTCCGGCCGCTCGGGCCGGGCCGGGCGGTCGGGCGGGACGGCGCCGCCGATCTCCGCCAGCGCGCCGCCGCGCCAGGCGGCGGCATACTCCCGCGTCAGCCGCACCTTCTCCATCGGCGCCGCGGTGGTGAGCACCGCGACCGCCGCCTCGCTCAGCGTCGCAACCATCGGTCCTTACCAGCCATACGCCACGAAGTCGGGATTGAGCACGTCGGCCTTGCCGTAGACCAGCGGGCTGCCGTCCGGCTGCTCCACCCGGCCGCCGGCGGCGATCAGCACGGCATGGCCGGCGGCGGTGTCCCATTCGCTGGTCGGGCCGAAGCGGGGGTAGAGGTCGGCCTTGCCGCAGGCCAGGGCGCAGAACTTCAGCGAGCTGCCGCAGGTGATCCGCTCCTTGACCGGATAACCGGCCAGGAAGGTCTCCAGCGCCGGCCCGGAGCCGTGGGAGCGGCTCGCCACCACGGTCAGCCCCTCGGCCGGGCGCGGGCGGACATGGATCGGGTAGTCGTGGCGCCCCTCCACCCAATGGACGGCGGTGCCCGGCCCGGCGCCGGCATAGAGGTCGCCGGTCGCCGGCGCATAGACGACGCCGAGCACCGGGCGCCCGTCCTCGACCAGCGCGATGTTCACGGTGAACTCGCCGTTGCGCGAGATGAACTCCTTGGTGCCGTCGAGCGGGTCGACCAGCCAGAAGCGCCCGCCGGAGATGTCCGGCCGGTGCCCGGCGGCCGTCGCCTCCTCCGCCACCACGGGGATGCCGGGCAGCAGGTGGTTCAGTGCCGGCACGATCACCGCCTCCGCCGCATGGTCGGCCTGCGTCACCGGGCTGCCGTCCAGTTTTGTGGCGACGTCGATGCCGTCGTTGTAGAAGCGCAGGATCACCTGACCCGCCTCGTGCGCGATGGTGCGGACCGTCGGCAGCAGGCTCGCGGCAGCGGCGTGGGGCATGTCGGGCTCTCCATGAGGATTGGTCGAACTCCCACCATAGCGCGCCGGACGGGCCGGCTGAAAGCTCTGAAGGGATTGCACAAAGGAGAAGGCGGATGACGGCGCCCTGGCGGCCGATGAGCGAAGCGGACCTGGATGCGGTGCTTGCCATTGCGGAGGTGGTCCACCCCGATTATCCGGAAGACCGGTCGGTCTTCGCCGAGCGGCTGGCGCTCTATCCCGCCGGCTGCCTGATCGCCTGGCACGAGGGGCGGCCGGTCGGCTATGCCGTCCTGCATCCCGGCCGCGTCGGCTGGCCGCCGCCGCTCGACACGCCGCTCGGCGGCCTGCCGGCCGATGCCGACTGTCTCTACCTGCACGACGTCGCGCTGCTGCCGGAGACGCGCGGCCTGGGGCTCGGCCTGTCGGCGCTGCGCGCGGCCCACGCCATCGCGGCCGGCGCCGGCTTCGCGACGCTGGCCCTCACCTCCACGCCGCCGGCCCGCGGCTTCTGGGACCGTGCCGGCTTCACCCCCTACCGCGGCGGCGGCGAGGCGTTGCAGGCGAAGCTCGCCTCCTATGGCGGCGGCATGACCTATATGACGGCGCCGGTCGTGCAGACTCCGGGCAATCTTCTTGCGGCCTTTCCAAAAGAAAATGTCCCGCCTTCATAAAAACGCCACCCGTTAACAGAGTTAAACAGGAGGTGAATAAGTGAACCTCCTGACGACCACTCCGGACTTTCCGGTTGACGCCGCAGCGAATCACATAAAAATCTAAAGGGGTAATGATACCGGATCAGGTTGTAATAGTGGATCTTCCATTCTCTTGTCGACTGCAGAGCGGTTGAAGAGTGGAGGAGATGGGGGGTGCGACATGCCGGAAAGATTGCGGCTCCGGGTCCCCGCGCTGGCCATCCACGTCTTTGCGGCGATTGCCGCCTTCCTGATCCTGGGCTGCCTGACACAACCGGCCACTGCCCTGGACGCGAAGAGCAGGAGCCGGATCCTTATCCTGCATTCCTACCATATCGGGCATGACTGGACCGACCTGCAGGCCGACGGCATCTCGGACGCGATCAACGCCTTCGCCCCGGACTCGGTCCAGGAAATCTACTATCTCGACTGGAAGCGCTATCCGGAGGTCTCCAGCCTCGACGCGATGGAGGATCTGCTGCGGCAGCGCTTCGCCGCGAAGATCGTCGACCTGATCGTCACCACCGACGATGCGGCGCTGTCCTTCGCGCTGCGCATCAGGCCGAAGATCTTCGGGAACGAGATCCCCATCCTGTTCAGCGGCGTGAAGGCCGGGGCGCCGACCCTGCTGGGCAACCCGCCCAACCTGACCGGCGTCTACGAGGCCAAGGACATCGAAGGGACGCTGCGGATGGCGCTGGAGGCCAATCCGGCCTACCGGAACGTCTATCTGATCCGGGACGACACCGAGACCTCGCTGCAGACCGAGCATGCCCTGCGCCGGGTCATCGACGGCATCGGCGTGCCGCTGACCCTGCACACGCTGTCCGACCTGCCGATCGACGCGCTGCGGCAGAAGCTGGCGGGCCTGGGACCGGACAGCTTCGCCCTGTTCATCGCCTATTCCCCCGAGGCCGGCGGGCTGAACCTGCCGCACGGCCGGTTCCTGGAGCTGATGAGCGCCGGCAGCGCGGTGCCGATCTTCGGGCTGCAGAGCTATCTGCTGAAGTACGGCCTGACCGGCGGCAGCCTGCTGGACGGCGACCGCTACCGGGCGGCGGTGGGGCAGCTCATCCGGCAGGTGCTGTCCGGCGCCAGGGTGGAGGCGCTGCCGCTCCAGGCCGCCGACGTCACCCGGCGCGTGATCGACTACCGGCAGGCGGAGCGTTACGGCCTGCCGCTCGACGGGTTCTCGCGGCTGGACCAGGTGGTCAACAAGCCCTTCTCCTTCGTCGAGACCTACCGGTCGCTGGTGATCGCGGTCGCCGCGGCGCTGCTGCTGCTGAGCGCGCTGGTGGTGTGGCTGACGCTGGTGGTGCGCCAGCGCCTGCGGGCGGAGAGGGCGCTACAGGGGGCCAACGCCGCGCTGATCGCCTCGCGGGTCCGGCTGCAGGACAGCGTCGTCGAGCTGACCGCCAGCCAGACCGAGCTGAAGCGCAGCGAGCAGCGGCTGCGGCTGATCGCCGAGGCGGCGCGCGACATCATCTGGAGCTGGGACGTGCGGTCGGAGGAACGCAGCCTGTCCGGCCGGGTGCGCGAGGTGCTGGGCTATGACGCGGAGAGCCTGACCCGGATGCAGGCCTGGGACGCGCTGGTCCACCCCGACGACCGGGCGGGGGCGGCCGACCAGCTCCTGCGCCACCTGCGCGGCGACACCGCGGAGTACCGGGCCGAGTACCGCATCCGCCACCGCGACGGCCATCTGGTCTGGCTCTGCGCGACCGGCAAGGCGCTGTTCGACGAGCAGGGGCGGCCGGTGGTGATGGCCGGCTCCTACACCGACATCACGGCGGAGCGGGAGCGGCAGGCCTGGCTGGACCGCATGGCCCATTTCGACCAGGTGACCGGCCTGCCCAACCGGGTGCGGCTGTCGGAGCATGTCGACGCCTGGATCAGCAGCGGCCACATGGACACCGCCAGCCACGACCTCGCCCTGCTGTTCCTCGACATGGACAATTTCAAGTTCATCAACGATTCCTTCGGCCACAAGGCCGGCGACCGGCTGCTGGTCGCCTTCGGGCAGCGGCTGAAGGCGCTGGCCGGCGAGGGGGTGATGGTGTCGCGGCTGGGCGGCGACGAATTCGTCATCGTCCTGGAGGGCGAGGCGGCCGGCGACATCCAGGGCGTCTGCCGGCGGATCGAGGAGAGCTTCAGGGCCCCCTTCGTGATCGAGGGGCAGAACTTCTTCGTCACCAGCAGCATCGGCGTCGCCCGCTATCCCTGGGACGGCCGCAGCTTCGACGAGCTGCTGCAGAATGCCGACACCGCCATGTACTGGTCGAAGGACGGCGGTCGCGGCCGGGTGTCGATGTTCACGCCGGAGATGAACCGCAACGTGGTGGAGCGGGTGCGGCTGCTGTCGCGCATGCGCACGGCCATGGAAAGCAACGCCTTCTCGCTGCACTACCAGCCGCAGGTCGCCACCCGCAACGGCGCCATCCTGGGGTTCGAGGCCCTGGTGCGCTGGACCGACCGCGAGCTGGGGCCGGTGTCGCCCGCCCGCTTCATCCCGGCCTGCGAAGAGACGGGCATGATCATCCCGCTGGGGCTCTGGGTGCTGGAGGGGGCCTGCCGGCAGGCGATGGCCCTGATCGAGACGGGCATGACCGGCCTGAAGATGAGCGTCAACGTCTCGGTCGTCCAGCTCTCGCAGCACGACTTCGTCCGGCAGGTGCTGGAGGTGCTGGAGCGCACCGGCCTGCCGCCGGCCAACCTGCAGCTTGAGATCACCGAATCGCTGGTGATCGGCTCGCTCGATACGGCGGTCGGCAAGCTGACGGAGCTGCGCAAGGCGGGGGTGCAGATCGCGCTCGACGATTTCGGGACCGGCTACTCGTCGCTGACCTACCTGCGCCGCCTGCCGATCCACACGCTGAAGCTGGACCGCGGCTTCATCGACGAGGTGACCGAGAAGCCGGAGGCGCGCAACCTCGTCGCCTCCATCTTGCGGATCGCCAGCGACCTGTCCCACACGGTGGTGGCGGAGGGGGTCGAGGATCTGGCCCAGTGGGAGGCGCTGTCGCGCCTGGGCTGCGACCTGATCCAGGGCTATTTCGTCAGCCGCCCGCTGCCGGCCGACCAGCTCGGAGCCTTCATCGCCGGCTGGGAGAAGCGGCGGCCTGCCCTGCCGCTGCTGGACGAGCACGGCACCGTCATCGGCATGCCGGCCCGCCAGGGCCACTGAGGCGGCGGCCTGCCGGTCGGCGGCGGGCTCTTCAGGCGAGCGCGCCGAGGTCCGGGCCGTCCACCAGCGACTCGAAGGCTGGCCGGGCGAACAGGTAGCCCTGCATCAGCGTCACGCCGAGGTCGCGCAGCACCCGCGCCTCGGCCGCGGTCTCCACCCCCTCGGCCACCGGCGTGATGCCGAGGTCGGTGCACAGCGACAGCACCGCCTTGACGATGCTGCGCCGGGTGCGGTCGCCGTCGATGCCGCGCGTCAGCTCCATGTCCAGCTTGATGACGTCCGGCTGGAATTCCGCCAGCAGGTTCAGGCCGGAATAGCCGGCGCCGAAATCGTCGATGGCGGTCAGGAAGCCCTGGCGCTTGTATTCGCGGAAGATGCCCTTCAGATGCTCGCGGTCGGTGACCTGCTCGCCCTCGGTCACCTCGAAGACGATGCGGTCGGTGGGAAAGCCGGTGCGGGCGGCGGCGGCGAGGGTGGCGCGGATGCAGGCCTCCGCCTGATAGACGGCGTTCGGCAGGAAGTTGATGGAGAGCCGGGCGTCGCCGGTGCCGAGGCGGGAGGCCAGCTCGATCGCCCGGACGCGGCAGGCCTGGTCGAAGGCGTAGCGGTTGGCGTCGGTGACCTGCCCCAGCACCCAGCCGGCCCCCTGGCCGTCCGGCCCGCGGACCAGCGCCTCGTGCGCCCAGACGCCGCCCGCCGCGAGATCGACGATCGGCTGGAAGGCCATGGTGAAGTCGAAGGGCAGGGCCTCGGCGCACTGGCCGCCGCAGCCCTGCCGCATCCCGTCTGCCGTTCCGCCCGTCATGTGCCGCCTCGCCTTCCGTCCCCACGCCGATGGAAAAGGGCTGACGGAATTTCCCTAATTTTTCGGTAAAGGACCGGCCCGGCGGCGGGCCGCCGCCGGTGGAGCGGGGGCGGCGGCTATTCCGCCGCCAGCCCCACCCGGTGCCGCCGGATCGCCCGCCAGACGGTTTCCGGCGTCGCCGGCATGTCGATGTGGGCGATGCCGTGGTCGGACAGCGCATCGACCAGCGCGTTGATGATGGCCGGCGGCGCGCCGATCGCCCCGGCCTCGCCGGCCCCCTTCATGCCGAGCGCGTTGGTGGTGGAGGGCACGCAGTTCAGCTTGATGGCGATCGGCGGCAGGTCGACCGCCCGCGGCATCTGGTAGTCCATGAAGGAGCCGGAGAGGAGCTGGCCGCTGTCCGGGTCATAGACCACCCGTTCCTGCAGCGCCTGGCCCAGCCCCTGGGCGACGCCGCCGTGGACCTGCCCCATGACCAGCAGCGGGTTGACCACCGTGCCGAAATCGTCGACGACGCTGTAGGCGACCAGCTCCACCACGCCGGTCTCGGGATCGACCTCCACCTCCGCGACGTGGCAGCCGTTGGGGAAGGTGTTGGCCGGCGGCGTCCAGCGCGCCATCTCGGAGAAGGCGATGCCCCCCTCGCCGGCGGGATTGTCGCGGGCCGCCCTGGCGGCGACCTCCTTGAGGGAGACGCCGCGGTCGGTGCCGACGATGGTGAAGCGGCCGTCGGCGAACTCCACGTCCACCGCCGCCGTCTCCAGCAGGTCGGCGGCGACCGGCTTGGCCTTGTCCACCACCTTGGCGGCGCCTTCGGCGAGCGCCGCGCCGCCGACCGGGACGGAGCGCGAGCCGCCGGTTCCGCTTCCCCAGGAGACGCGGTCGGTGTCGCCCTGGATCACCTCGACGTCCTCCGGCGGGACGCCCAGCCGGTCGGCGATGATCTGCTTGTAGGCGGTCTCGTGCCCCTGGCCGTTGGTCTGGGTGCCGATCATCAGGACGACGCGGCCGTCGGCGTTGACCTGGACGGTCGCCTGCTCCGGCCCGCCGCCCGAGCAGGCCTCGATGTAGGTGGCGAGCCCGGCGCCGCGCAGCCGGCCGCGCGCCCGGGCCTCCGCCTTGCGGGCGGGCAGGCCGGCGAGGTCGGCGAGCGCGATGCCGTCCTCCAGATTCCGCCGGAAGTCGCCGGTGTCGTAGACCTGCCCCATCGGCGTGGCGTAGGGCATGGCCGAGGGCGGGATGAAGTTGCGCCGCCGGATCTCCGCCGGGCCGAGGCCGGTGACGCGGCCGGCATGGTCGATCAGCCGCTCCAGCAGATAGGCGGCTTCCGGCCGGCCGGCGCCGCGGTAGGCGTCCACCGGCTGGGTGTTGGTGAAGACCCCCTTCACCCGGACATGGACGGCCGGCGTGGTGTAGGAGCCGACGAGCATCGCCGAGCCGGCGTCGGTCGGGATGAAGGGGCCGTAGTTGGAGAGGTAGGCGCCGAGATTGGCGACGGTGTCGACCCGCAGGCCGAGGAAGCGGCCGTCGGCGTCCAGCGCCAGCCGCGCCTTGCTGACATGGTCGCGGCCGTGGTCGTCGCTGACGAAACCCTCCGTCCGGTCGGCCGCCCATTTGACCGGCCGGCCGAGCGCCTGGGCGGCGAAGAGGCAGGCGACATATTCGGGGTAGTTGAAGATCTTCATGCCGAAGCCGCCGCCGACGTCGGTGGTGACGACGCGGAAGCGCTCCTCCGGCAGGTTGAAGATCCTGGAGAACTGCTTGCGCAGCCCGTGGACGCCCTGGCTGGTGACATGGATGACCAGCCGCCCCGTCCCGTCCTCCACCGAGGCGAGGCAGGCGCGGCCCTCCATGGGGGAGGGGACGACGCGGTTGTTGACGATCTCCAGCTCGACGATGCGGGCCGCGCCGGCCAGCGCCTGCTCCACCGCCGCCTCGTCGCCGGTCTCCCAGTCGAAGCAGAGGTTGCCGGGGGCGGCGTCCCACACCAGCGGGCGGCCGGGCTCCAGCGCCTCCAGCGTGCCGGTGACGGGGGTGCGCTCCTCGTAATCGACCATCACCAGCTCGGCGGCGTCGCGGGCGGCGTCGAGGCTCTCCGCCACCAGGACGGCGACCGGGTCGCCGACATGGCGGACGAAGCCGCGGGCGAGCGCCGGGCGCGGCGTGGCGACATAGGGGGAGCCGTCGCGCTGCTTCAGGCCGGACAGGCAGGGCAACATGCCGATGCCGGCGGCGTCGAGGTCGGCGACCGTGTAGAGGCCGAGCACGCCGGGCTGGGCCAGGGCGTCGGCGCCGTCGACGCCGCGGATCGCCGCGAAGGCGTACGGCGAGCGGACGAACACCGCGTAGGCCTGGCCGGGCAGCGAGATGTCGTCGGTATAACGGCCGCCGCCGGTCAGGAGGCGGGCGTCTTCGGTCCGCGTGACCGCCTGGCCGATGCCGAACTTCTTCATGAGGCTTCCGTCCCCCGGTTTGATCCGTTCGTTGACCCCGCAAAGATAAGCCGCCGCCCGGCGAAGGGGAACCCTGCCGTCGGTATGGGGCGGGCCGTCGGTATGAGCCGGGCCGTCGGTATGGGCCGGATTGTGCGCGTCGTGCGCGAACCGTTCGGCGCACAATGGCGTGAGCGGAGGCTTTGCCGTTCCAGTTCAACGGGTTGGCGGGGACCATACGAGTACGGCCGTTGTGCAGGGGATGCACGGCGGGACAGGTCCGGACGCGGTTCGTGCCGTTGATGCCGGCGAGGATAGCCGTGACCGTGGCCGGCGGCAAGGCGGGTCGGGAAACGGGCCGGGGGCCTGCATCCGGCCCTGCGCATATTGACAATCGATGGCTCCCCGCCGACACATAACGCCGCGATATCGCATGGCGGTGGGAACGGGCGATGGACGTTCGGCAGCTTCGCTATTTCCTGGGGATCGTCGAACATGGCTCGGTCTCCCGCGCGGCGGAGGCGTTGCGGGTGGCGCAGCCGGCGCTCAGCCTGCATCTGAAGCGGCTGGAGGAGGAGTTCGGCTGCCAGCTCGTCCTGCGCACCGCCCGCGGCATTGTGCCGACGGAGAGCGGGCGGCGGCTGGCACAGCGGGCGGCGGCCCTGGTCGAATCGATGGACATGCTGCGCGACGAGGTGCGGGCGGTCGAATCCGCCCCCTCCGGCCCGGCCACCGTCGGCGTCCCCACCACGCTCGGCCCGCTGCTGACGGTGCCGCTGGCGCTGGCGGTGCGGCGCAGCCATCCGGCGATCCGGCTGCGGGTGGTGGAGGGGCTGTCCGGCCACATGCTGGAATGGGTGCTGTCCGGCCAGCTCGACCTCGCCCTGGTCTTCGGGGCGGAGGACATGTCCGGCCTGACGGCGGAGTTCGTGGCGCGCGAGACGCTGCACCTCGTCGGGCCGCTGGCCGACCCGCTGCTGGCCGGCCGCCGCGCCATCCCCTTCGCGCAGGCGCTGGACCTGCCGATGATCCTGCCCGGCCGCCCCCATGGCGTGCGCGAGGAGGTGGAGCGCGCCGCCCTGCTCGCCCGCGGCCAGCCGACCGTGGTGATGGAGATCGACGCGCTCGACCAGATCAAGTCGCTGGTGGCGGAGGGCTGCGGCTACACCGTGCTGTCGGAGCGCGTCGCCCGCTACGGCCCGGACGCGGCGCGGCTGGTCAGCGTGCCGATCGTCGAGCCGGAGATCGACCGCAGCATCCATCTCGCCCACGCCTCGGGCCGGCCGCTGCCGGCCGCGGCGCGCGCCGCCCAGACCATCCTGCGCGAGCTGCTGGCCGGCATGACGATCGGCGGCGGCTGGCGGTAGCGAAACGGTCAGTCCGCGGGCTCGTCCACCGGATGCGGCGCGCCGGGGCGGATCACGCTGCGGATCGCGAAGCTCGACTGGATGCGCAGCACGCCCGGCAGGCGCGACAGCACGTCCTTGTAGATCCGGTCATAGTCCACCGCGTTGAGCGCCACGATGCGCAGCAGGTAATCGGACGTGCCGGAGAGCAGGTAGCACTCCTTCACCTCCGGGCAGCGGCGCACCGCCGTCTCGAACCGCCGCAGGTAATCCTCGGTCTGCCGCTCCATGGTGATCTGGACGATGACGACGACCGAGCGCTCCTCGTCCTCCTCCTGGACGATGGCGGTGTAGCCGCGGATCACGCCGGAATGCTCCAGCATGTGCAGCCGGCGCAGGCAGGCCGAGGGCGACAGCCCGACCTCCGCCGCCAGCTTCGCGTTGCTCATCCGGCCGTCCCGGCGCAGCAGGCGGATGATCTTGCGGTCCAGGCTGTCCAGGCTGTGCATGCAACATCGTTCGAAAAGGCGGCGGAAGCTGCGAACGCAGCGGCCCATTATGGCTGAATCATGCAGATGTTTGGAGAGATTGTCGATGTTCGCGAGGCCTATAGTAGGTCTACGATATAGTCAACGCGCCGGAAGTATCTGGAGGGTCCCATGGCCACGCACATCGGCGTTCCAAAGGAAATCAAGAACCACGAGTACCGGGTCGGCCTGACGCCGGCCTCCGTCCGCGAATTGACGGCGGACGGCAACAGGGTGACGGTACAGTCGGGCGCCGGAGCCGGGATCGGCTTTTCCGACGAGGACTACCGCGCGGCCGGGGCGGACTTGTCCGACAGCGCCGCCGACATCTTCGCAACTGCGGAGATGATCGTCAAGGTGAAGGAGCCGCAGCCGGCCGAATGCCGCATGCTGCGCCCCGGCCAGCTTCTCTTCACCTATCTCCACCTCGCTCCCGACCCGGAGCAGACCCGGCTGCTGATGGACAGCGGCTGCACCGCCGTCGCCTATGAGACGGTCACCGACGCCCGCGGCCGCCTGCCGCTGCTGGCGCCGATGTCGGAGATCGCCGGGCGCATGTCGATCCAGGTCGGCGCGGTGGCCCTGCAGAAGAGCAACGGCGGTTCCGGCGTGCTGCTCGGCGGCGTGCCGGGCGTGCTGCCGGGCAAGGTGCTGGTGATCGGCGGCGGCGTGGTCGGCACCAACGCCGCGCGCATGGCGATGGGGCTGGGCGCCGACGTGGTGGTCGCCGACCGCTCCGTCGACCGGCTCGCCCAGCTCGACGACCTGTTCGGGCCGCGGCTGAAGACGGTCTACGCCTCGGCCGACGCGCTCGACCGGCTGGTCGCCGAGGCCGACCTCGTGGTCGGCGCCGTGCTGGTCGCCGGGGCCGCCGCCCCGAAGCTCGTGCGGCGCGCGCAGCTCCCGGCCATGCGGCGCGGGTCGGTGCTGGTCGACGTCGCGATCGACCAGGGCGGCTGCTTCGAGACCAGCCACGCCACCACCCATTCCGACCCCACCTACATCGTGGACGGCATCGTCCATTACTGCGTCGCCAACATGCCGGGGGCGGTCGCCCGCACCTCGACCGAGGCGCTGAACCACGCCACCCTGCCGTTTGCCCGGGCGCTGGCCGGCAAGGGCTGGCGCCGCGCGCTGGCGGAAGACCCGCACCTGCTGGCCGGGCTGAACATCCATGACGGCCGGGTGACTCATGCGGCGGTGGCGGAAGCGCTCGGCCATCCCTTCGCGGACCCGCGCAGCCTGCTCGGCGGATAAACCGGCGATTCCGAACTTTCTATCGCGGACGGCGGCGTCCGTAGAATTTTCATCGGATGCCGCCGCCACAATTTGAACGTTTGTTGTTTTTTTCGCGGAATCGAAACAGGGTATTGCGTCAAAGCGCGCACTTGCTTTACGTGTCTGTGACAAGAAAAAGGGCTACAATTGTCGCAGGCCCTAGACGGCCGCGGCAAGCTCTAAAGAAAAGCGAAGAACAGGGTAAAGTTCGGTGCTGGCACCGACTTGACCGAACCGGGCGGGGAGTCTGCCTGACTTCGGTCGATGCAATGGCGACACGTGGAGTCTGCCGGATGACTCGAACATCCCGGCTGGACAGGCGCGGCGGCCCGATCCGCCACGCATGAGGGGGAGCTTGTTGACCATGTTCGACGACGCGGCTTTCGTCAGGCAGCGGGGGCGCCGGATGGGCCGGAACGACCTGATCCCCTCCGCTCCCGGCATTTCGACCGGATTTCCCGTGCACGCCATCGCGACCACGGCGCCATCAGCCGGCGCCGGGGAGAGCCTGCACCAGCGTCACTGACCCGTGGCGCGGCCCCCGGGCGACCGGCGGGCCTCCCGGGTCGTCACCGGGTGCGGCGGCGGGGTTCCGCGCGTCCCCTGCCTTGACCTCAGGATGTGCCCCCCGCACGTCCAGGGTTGGGACCTCGCCGCTGCACGCGACGCCACCGAATCAGCGCATTCCGTATCGAACCCTCGGTCATCTGGGAGGCTGGGAGCCCGGCTTATGGAGTATTTCACACAACAGCTGATCAACGGGCTGTCGCTTGGAGCGATTTACGGCCTGATCGCGATCGGCTACACGATGGTCTACGGGATCATCGGGATGATCAACTTCGCGCACGGCGAGATTTACATGATCGGCTCCTTCGTGGCGCTGATCACCTTTCTCGCCATCGGCGCGCTGGGCATCACCTGGGTGCCGCTGGCGCTGCTGGTCATGCTGCTGGCCTCGATGCTGTTCACCAGCGTCTACGGCTGGACGGTCGAGCGCATCGCCTACCGGCCGCTGCGCTCCTCGCCGCGGCTGGCGCCGCTGATCTCCGCCATCGGCATGTCGATCTTCCTGCAGAACTACGTCCAGCTCGTCCAGGGCGCGCGCTCCAAGCCGCTGCAGCCCATCCTGCCGGGCAACCTCACCCTGATGGACGGCGCCGTCTCGGTCAGCTACGTCCGGCTGGCCACCATCCTCATCACGCTGGCGCTGATGGTCGGCTTCACCATGCTGATCAACCGCACCTCGCTGGGCCGCGCCCAGCGCGCCTGCGAGCAGGACAAGAAGATGGCCGGCCTGCTCGGCGTCAACGTCGACCGCATCATCTCCCTGACCTTCGTCATGGGCGCGGCACTCGCCGCCGTCGCCGGCATGATGGTGCTGCTGATCTACGGCGTGATCGACTTCTACATCGGCTTCCTCGCCGGGGTGAAGGCCTTCACCGCCGCCGTGCTCGGCGGCATCGGCTCGCTGCCCGGCGCCATGCTCGGCGGCGTCGTCATCGGCTTCATCGAGGCCTTCTGGTCGGGCTATGTCGGCTCGGAGTGGAAGGACGTCGCCACCTTCTCCATCCTCGTCCTCGTCCTGATCTTCCGCCCCACCGGCCTGCTCGGCCGGCCGGAAATCGAGAAGGTGTGAGAGCATGAGCAGCAATCCCTCCACTCCCGCCTCCTCCCCGGCCGTGTCCGCCCCCGCTTCCGCCTCGCGGCCGGAGACCGCCGACTGGCCGGCGCTCCTCAGGGAGTCGGCGCTGGCGGCGCTGGTCGCCTTCCTGCTCACCGTGCCGATGATCGGCCTGCGCACCGTCGACCGCCCGACCGGGCTGGGGCTCGAGGCGCGGCCGGCCGAGGTCGCCGCCGCGGTGGCGCTGGTCTTCCTCGGCCGCCTCGGCCTCGGGCTGATCCGCAGCGGGCTGGCGCTGCCGGTGCTGCTGCTCGGGCTGGCGGCGGCGGCGGCCGGCTTCGTCCTGCCGATGCCGACCCAGATGCTCAGCGTCGTGCTGATCGCCGGCGGCGGCGTCATCGCGCTGCGCGCCCTGCTGACGCTGACCACCCACCGCTCCAAGCTGTCGCAGGCCGAGCGCGACCGCCGCATGGACCGCATCGCCGCCAAGGTGCAGCACGCCTCGCGCTGGATCGGCCCGATCGCCATCCTGGCGGCGCTGGTCTTCCCGCTGACGCCGCTGGCCAACCGCCAGCTCGTCGACATCGGCATCCTGCTGCTGACCTACATCATGCTGGGCTGGGGGCTGAACATCGTGGTCGGGCTGGCCGGGCTGCTCGACCTCGGCTACGTCGCCTTCTACGCGGTGGGGGCCTACAGCTACGCCCTGCTGGCGCATTACTTCGGGCTGAGCTTCTGGCTGTGCCTGCCGCTGGCGGGCGTGCTGGCGGCGCTGTCGGGGGTGCTGCTCGGCTTCCCGGTGCTGCGGCTGCGCGGCGACTATTTCGCCATCGTGACGCTGGGCTTCGGCGAGATCATCCGCATCGTGCTGGTCAACTGGTACCAGTTCACCGGCGGCCCCAACGGCATCTCGGGCATTCCGCGGCCGAGCTTCTTCGGCATCGCCGACTTCTCGCGCACGCCGGCCGACGGCATGCTGGCCTTCCACGAGATGTTCGGGCTGGAGTTCTCCTCGCTGCACCGCATCATCTTCCTCTACTACCTGATCCTGGTGCTGGCGCTGGTGGTCAACCTGTTCACGCTGCGCATCCGCAAGCTGCCGCTGGGCCGCGCCTGGGAGGCGCTGCGCGAGGACGACATCGCCTGCGCCTCGCTGGGCATCAACCGGACCAACATGAAGCTGGCGGCCTTCGCCATCGCCGCGATGTTCGGCGGCTTCGCCGGCTCCTTCTTCGCCACGCGCCAGGGCTTCATCAGCCCGGAGAGCTTCACCTTCATCGAGTCGGCGATCATCCTGGCCATCGTGGTTCTGGGCGGCATGGGCAGCCAGATCGGCGTGGTGGTGGCGACGCTGCTGGTGATCGGCCTGCCCGAGGCGTTCCGCGAGCTGGCCGACTACCGCATGCTGGCCTTCGGCATGGGCATGGTGGTGATCATGCTGTGGCGCCCGCGCGGCCTGCTGGCCCACCGGGACCCGACGATCCTGCTGCACGGCAGGAAGGCCGCTTCGGCGGGAGCCGCGCGATGAGCGCCCGGACGACGAGCCGCGAGATGACCCCGGAAACGATGGGCGAGATGACGGGCGACAAGCCTCTGCTGAGCGTCGAGCACCTGACCATGCGCTTTGGCGGTCTGGTGGCCAACAACGACGTCTCCTTCACCGCGCGGGCCGGCGAGATCACCGCGCTGATCGGCCCCAACGGGGCGGGCAAGACGACGCTGTTCAACTGCGTCACCGGCTTCTACACCCCGACGGTGGGGCGGCTGACGCTGCGCCATCCCGACGGTCGGGAGTTCCTGCTGGAGCGCATGCCGGGCTACCGCATCGCGCAGAAGGCGCGGGTGGCGCGCACCTTCCAGAACATCCGGCTGTTCGGCGGCATGAGCGTGCTGGAGAACCTGATCGTGGCGCAGCACAACAAGCTGCTGCGCGCCTCGGGCTTCACCATCGCCGGGCTGCTCGGGCTGCCGGTCTACCGCAAGGCGGAGGCCGAGGCGGTGGAGCTGGCGAAATACTGGCTCGACCGGGTGCGGCTGACCGAGTACGCCGACTGGGAGGCGGGCAACCTGCCCTACGGGGCGCAGCGCCGCCTGGAGATCGCGCGGGCCATGTGCTCGGAGCCGGTGCTGCTGTGCCTGGACGAGCCGGCGGCGGGTCTGAACCCGCGCGAGTCGGCGGAGCTGGCGGAGATCCTGACCTTCATCCGCGACACCCGCACGCCGTCGGGCCAGCGCACCGGGGTTCTGCTGATCGAGCACGACATGAGCGTGGTGATGCGCATCTCCGACCATGTGGTGGTGCTGGACTATGGCCGGAAGATCGCCGACGGCGACCCGGCGGCGGTGAAGAGCGATCCGGCGGTGATCCGCGCCTATCTCGGCGAGGAGGAGGACGAGGAGCTGCCGCCCGAGGTGGCGGCGGACCTCGCCAACACCAGCGGGGCCCACAACGGCGGCATCCACACGGGCGGGGCGGCCGGGACGACGGCAGCCGGAAAGGGGGCGTGAGGCGATGCTTCGGGTATCGGGGGTACACACCTTCTACGGCGCGATCGAGGCGCTGAAGGGCGTCGACATCGAGATCGGGTCGGGCGAGATCGTCTCGCTGATCGGCGCCAACGGGGCGGGCAAGTCGACGCTTCTGATGACGATCTGCGGCAGCCCGCGGGCGCGCAGCGGCCGGGTCCTGTTCGAGGGCGAGGACATCACCGGGCTGCCGACGCACGAGATCGTGCGGCGGGGCATCGCGCAGAGCCCGGAGGGGCGGCGGATCTTCCCGCGCATGACGGTGCTGGAGAACCTGCAGATGGGCTCGATCACGGCCAAGCCCGGCAGCTTCGCCACGGAGCTGGAGCGGGTCCTGACGCTGTTCCCGCGCCTGAAGGAGCGCATCGGCCAGCGGGCGGGGACGATGTCGGGGGGCGAGCAGCAGATGCTGGCGATCGGCCGGGCGCTGATGAGCCAGCCGCGGCTTCTGCTGCTGGACGAGCCGTCGCTGGGTCTGGCGCCGCTGATCGTCAAGCAGATCTTCCAGGCGATCCGGGAGATCAACCGCGAGCAGAAGATGACGGTGTTCATGGTGGAGCAGAACGCCTACCACGCGCTGAAGCTGGCGCACCGCGGCTATGTGATGGTGACGGGGCGGATCATGCTGAGCGGGACGGGGGCGGAGCTTCTGGCCAACGAGGAGGTGCGGGCCGCCTATCTGGAGGGAGGGCACTGAGATGGAGACGCTTCTCGGGTCGAGCCTTGCCGAGCTGATCGGCCTGACGGTTGTGGTGTTCGGCGGCTGCGGCATCCTGACCGGGCAGACGCTGGCGGAGGGGTGGAAGCCGGCGTGGGTGGCGGTGGCCTATTCGGTGCTGCTGGGCCTGGGCGACCGCTTCCTGATGTTCGGCCTGTTCGGCGAGCCGCTGCTGTCGCCGGCCGGCTTCCTGGTGAACACGCTGATCATCGGCGCCATCACCCTCACCGCCTACCGCATGGCCATCGCACGCCGCATGGTCCAGCAGTACCCGTGGCTGTACGAGCCGGCCGGACCCTTCGCCTGGCGGGAGCGCTCACCGGCGCGCGGTTGAGCAGGATGCGGGCATGGGGCGGGATTCCGAGCAGCCCGATGCCCGTTTCTTGTGCAAACGCCGGAGTTTGCTGAACCAATGCCATTATCGGGGGCAACCCCCCTCGACAAAAGTCGCAAAAGCACGACACCATACTCCGGTAGGTCGGAGTGGCATCCGCCCTGCATAGGTCGAGGCCAGGAACAGGATCCGCGCCGAGTCGGCCGGCGGCGATCCAGCAGACCAAGCCGATGACATTCGAGACATGCCGGCGGGGGGCCGGCACCCGATGAAACGGTGAGGGACCGGCGATCCGGTCCCCGTGATGGCTTGTACCCGCAGGAGGGGTTCATCGCCCATGCGCACAATGAGCGAAGGAGACACGGGGTCCCGCCGCCGGCCGTCCTGGCCGGCCCGCTTCCGGACCCGCCAGTTCTGGACGGTCGGGCGCAAGGTTACGGCGGCGTTCGTCGTCGCCATCGTCGGCGGCTTCATCGCCATCATGGGGCTGCAGGCCTCCATGCAGTATGACGACGCGGTCCGGCTGGCCGCGCACGACGCCCGCGTGAAGACCGACATGATCGCCAATGCCGTGCGCATCGGCTTCGTCGGCAACGACGGCAACGCCATCGAACAGGAGTTCCTGCCGCTCGCCGGGTCCGAGGAGGTGCAGCTCACCTCCGTCCGCGCGGTGACCAAGGCGGAGGTGCTGCTCAACTACGCCAACCAGCGCTTCGCCGCCTATGATCTGGCGGCGGACAAGGACATGACCGACGCCGTGCTGGCCGGCCAGGGTCCGCAGGTCCGCTCGGCCAAGGGGCAGGTCATCGTCGCGGTGCCGGTGGTCAGCGGCAAGAGCAACCGGCTGGTCGGCGCCCTGCAGATCGCCTGGGGCATGGAAAAGCAGATCGACGCCATCTGGGACCAGATGCGCAAGCAGGTGGCGGTCTGCCTGATCGCGCTGGTGGTGCAGATCGTCCTGCTGAACGTTCTGCTCGGCCGCGTCGTGCTGCGCCCGCTGCGAGCCGGGGTGGCGGCGATGCGCGCGCTGACGCAGGGCAACACCGACATCGCCGTTCCCGGATCCGACCGGGCGGACGAGATCGGCGAAATGGCCGGCGCGCTGCAGATCTTCCGCGACAACGCCACCGCCATCCGCCGCCTGCATGCCGAGCAGGCCGAGGCGGCCGCCCGGGCGGAGGAGGAGAAGCGCGCCGCCCTGCTCGACCTCGCCGACCGCTTCCAGAACAAGGTCGCCCGCCTGGTCGAGGGCATCGTCGCCGCCTCCACCGGCATGGCCGAGAATGCCGGCCAGATGGCGGAGGTCACGCAGGAGACCTCCACCCGCTCCAGGACGGTGGTCCGCGAGTCGGAGGACATCCAGTCCAACGTCCGCTCCGCCGCCGCCGCCGCCACCGAGCTCGCCAGCTCCATCGGCGGCATCACCGAGCAGGTCGGCCATTCCGCCCAGATCGCCGGGGCCGCGGTGCGGCGCGCCGGCCAGACCAACGAGACGGTGCAGACCCTCATCACCAGCGCCGACCGCATCGGGCAGGTGGTGGAGCTGATCCACGCCATCGCCAAGCAGACCAACCTGCTGGCGCTGAACGCGACGATCGAGGCCGCCCGCGCCGGGGAGGCCGGCAAGGGCTTCGCCGTCGTGGCGACGGAGGTCAAGGGGCTGGCCGACCAGACCGCCAAGGCCACCGACGAGATCGCCGCCCATGTCGCGGCGATGCAGACGGTGACCAAGGAGACCGCCTCCGCCATCGGCTCGATCGGCAGCACGATCACCGAGATCGACTCGATCGCCGGCACCATCACCCAGTCGGTGCAGGAGCAGAACTCGGCCACGCGGGAGATCGCCCGCGCGGTGGAGATGGCGGCGCTCGGCACCCAGGGCGTCTCCAGCACCATCGCCGCCCTGGCGCAGACGGCCGAGGCCGCCGGAGAGACCGCCGGCAGCGTGCTCGCCGCCGCCAGGGGCCTGTCCGACCAGGCGCGGTCGCTGGCCGCGGAAGTCGACCATTTCCTGGCCGAAGTCCGTTCCCAGGCCACCGCCGCCCAGGCGGCCTGACGGCGCCCGGCAGGCGCCGGGACCGGGCCTGCTCAGACGCGGCCGGACCGGGGGAGGGTCTGGCAGGGTCTGCCGGACGATGACGGCGGACCCTCCCGCGCTTCGCTGCCCGCCGCCGCCGCTCACGCGGCGCTTGCCAAGGCCGGCGGCGCTTCCCATGATCCCGCCACCGTGCGACCCGCCGGTCTGGGGAAGGACTTCACACCGTAATCGGGACAGCGACAGTGGAGACTGGGACCGGGGCCGCAGGGACCGGGGACGGCCAGCCGGTCTGGCGGCAGGATATCGAGGCGCTGGCCTTCCGCCCGCCCGGCCATGACGGCCGGTGCGCGGTGCACCGGCTGGCCTTCCGCACCCTGATCGGCGGGGGGCAGCCACCGGCGGCGGCGGAATGCCTCGCCTATTTCCGCCTGCATCGCCCGGCCTTCGAACGGGCCGCGGCGGACAAGATCGCGCGGCGCGGCCTGCCGCCGGATGCCAGCCTGCACCTGACCAGCCGCGACGTCGGCCGCGCCATGACGGCGGAAGCAACCGACACCGGGACAGCCGGCGCCGGGGCGGGCCGGCGAGTAAACTGACCCGCGGCATATTCGTTTGCATACTATAGAATCGGGGGGCGCCAAGTACTGGCTTCGCCGTCCATAGAAATTCTCCGGTCATATGCACTATGACGGCATTGTCTCTACTGCGTTATCGCCGGCCCAATGGAGGGGTGGTCTCGGGTCGGGAGGTGGGCGATGATGTCCCTGATGTATCGCAGCGAGGCGTTGCGCCCGCCGTCCATGCTCGAACTGGCGGAAATCGCGCTGACCAGCGCCTACAACAACCGGGATGGCGGGATCACCGGCTTCCTGGTGCATTTCGAAGGGACCTTCCTGCAGGTGCTGGAGGGCGAGCCGGAGCGGGTCGAGCCGCTGTTCGGGCGGATCGCCGCCGACGGCCGCCACGAGAACATCCGGATCCTGGAGCGCGACATGGACAGGCGGTCGCCGGTCTTCGGATTCTGGGCGATGAACATCGGGCCGTTCGACGGGCCGCTGTTCCAGCGCGCGGTCTTCGGCCGCCGGGTCGACGGGCGGGAATTCGCCGAGCGGTCGGCCGATCGCGACTATTCCTTCCAGGTCCTGCTGCGCGCCTATCTGCATGCCTGCGTGATCGAGGACGTGACGCCGATCGTGCGCGGCCGGCGTCCCGGCGCCATCCCGCTGCTGCCGAACCGGCGCGGTGCGCCCTGGGCGATGGAGGCCGAGCCCTGGGCCGAGCCCTGGGCCGAGTCCTGGGTCGAGCCGCCGCGCGGCGGAAACGGGTGAGATCGCCGGCCGGGTCGGGTATTGAAGTCGGAGATCCCCACAGCCAGCCCCGGCGGAGAGGTGGCGTCCATGGACCCGGAACCGGCGCGCAAGCGTCTTCTGATCGTCGCCCATTGCCCTTCGGAGAACACGCGGCTGCTGTGCGACGCCGTGCTGCGCGGCGCCCGCTCGCCGGAGGTGGAGGGGGTGGACTGCCGCGCCGTCGCTCCGCTGCAGGCGGGGCCGGAGGATGTGCTGGCCGCCGATGCCCTGATCCTGGGGACGCCGGAGAATCTCGGCTACATGAGCGGCGCGCTGAAGGATTTCTTCGACCGCATCTATTACCCGTGCCTGGAACGGACCCAGGGGCGGCCCTATGCGCTCTATGTCCGGGCCGGGCAGGACGGCACGGGCACCTGCCGGGCGGTCGCCACGATCGCCACCGGGCTGCGCTGGCGCCCGGTGCAGGAGCCGCTGGTCCTGCGCGGCCCCTTCCAGGAGGGGTTCGCCGCCCGCTGCGAGGAGCTGGGCCTGCTGATGGCGGCGGGGCTGGAGGCCGGGGTGTTCTGAGGCGGGATGGTTTGCGGCGGGGTGGTTTGCGGCGGCCTCAGGCGGCGGTGACCGCCTTGGCGCAGGTCTCCTCCCGCAACTGCACGAAGCCGTCGCCGCGGTCCAGCACCAGCTTGCGGCGGTGGTGCGGCTCCAGCGCCGCGTGGCTGCCGATGGTCAGCAGCGTGGCGGTCGGCAGCTCCTGCTCCAGCAGCTCCAGCAGCTCCTCCTCGCTGGCCGGGTCGAGGCTGTCGGTCGCATCCTCGATGAAGATCCAGTCGGGCCGGCGGATCAGCAGGCGGGCGAAGCCCAGCCGCTGCTGTTCCGGCACCGCCAGCACGGAATCCCAGCTGTCTGTGTCGTCGAGCCGCCGGATCAGGTGGGCGAGGCCGACGCGGGCCAGCGCGGCGGCGGCCACGTCATTGCCCTCCAGCGTGATCGGGCCGGGATAGCTGAGCACGGCGCGCAGCGTGTCGTGCGGCAGGTAGGGCCGCTCCGGCATGAAGAAGACGCGGGTATGGGCGGGCAACGCGATCCGGCCGCTGCCCCACGGCCAGACGCCGGCCACCGCGCGGAACAGGCGGATGGCCGCCACCGGGTCGCCGACGATCAGCACGCGGTCGCCGCGATGGACCTCCAGGTCGAAGGGCAGCAGGATCCGCTTGCCGTCCGGGTCGGAGATCGAGGTCTGGTGGAAGCAGAGCGAGCGGTGGACGTCCGACCGCTCCACCACGATGTGGTCGGCATCGCCGCAGACCTCGTCGTCGAGCTGGCGCAGGGCGTCCTGCAGGCTCAGCACGCGCTCGACCGACGCCTTCCATTCCGCCGCGCGCGGCAGGTTGTCGATCGGCCAGGACAGCGCGCCGACCGTCTGCTGGAAGGCCTGGGCGGTCTGCATCAGCACGCCGAGCGAAATGGTGCCGGCGATGTAGCGCGGGGCGGCGACCAGGATGGGGAAGGCGGCGGACAGGACCGAGTAGGTGGCGCTGAACAGCATCATGTGCCCCAGCGCCACGGTCTGGCCGTGCCAGCCGAGCCGGACCCCCTCGAACAGGCGGACCAGCCGGCCGCGCTCCGCCGTCTCGCCATGCAGCAGGGCGATGGGCTGGGCGTTCTCGCGGATGCGGGCGAGGCCGAAGCGGAAGTCGGCCTCGTAGCCCTGGCGGCGGTTCACCGCGCGGACCAGCGGCTGGCCGACCACCCAGGCGATGCTGGTGCCGATGGCGGCATAGATCAGCGCGATGAACAGCAGGTGGCCGGGCACCGACAGCTCCGTGTCCCAGACCGTCACCGCCACGGTGCCCGACAGCATCCACAGGATGTTGGTGAAGCTGATCAGCAGGATGACGCAGTAGGTCAGCGAATGGCCGAGGTCGATCGCCATCTCGGTCGCGATGCGGATGTCCTCGGCGATGCGCCCGTCGGGGTTGTCGTGGTCCCCCGGCAGGTAGGTCACCTGGTGCTGGCGCCCGCGCGCCAGCCAGCCGTCCAGCACCTTGCGCGTCAGCCAGCGCCGCCAGCCGAGCTGCAGCCGCCGCTTCACCCGCAGATGCAGGAAGGTGTTGACGATGCTGAACAGGATGATCACGCCGACCGCGCCGATCATGGTGAAGAAGCGGTCCATGGAGCGCTGTTCGAGCGCGTCGAACAGCTTCTCGCTCCACAGGTTGATCATGACCGGCACGACGACCTGCCCGACCGTCAGCACCAGCAGCGCCACGGTCAGCAGCCGGACCTTCCACTTCTCCTCGCCGGCCCAGTAGCCGCCGGCGAGGTCGATGAAGCGGCGGGCGAACCCGGCCTGGGCGGCTGCCTTGCGTTTCAGGCTGTCTGTCGTGCCGTTCATGATGCGTCCGCTGCCGTCGTCAAGGCGCTATCGCTTTCGTTCCGATCCCAATACTAACGGACAGGCTATTACCGAAGCATTGCCATCCCGGCTAGGCCGGATCGAGCCGGCCGCTTTTCGCGACCGCGCCGAGGAAGCGGTAGCTGTCCTTCGGGGTGCGGACCAGCGTGTCGTAGTCGACGCGCACGATGCCGAAGCGCTTGGACAGGCCGAACGCCCATTCGAAATTGTCGAGCAGGCTCCAGCACAGGTAGCCCTTGACGTTGCAGCCGTCCCGCACCGCGCGGGCGACCGATTCCAGGTGCTCGCGGTAGTACAGGACCCGCTCCGCGTCGTGGACCGTCCCGTCCGGCGCCACCACGTCGTCATAGGCGCAGCCGTTCTCGGCGATGTAGACGGCGGGGTTGGCGTAGTCGCGCTTCAGCTCGCAGAGCAGGTCGTAGAGCCCCTCCGGCTGCACCGGCCATGCCATGCCGGTCCAGCGGCGGCAGCGCGCCTCGCCCCAGCCGGCCTCGAAGATGCGGCCGGGCTCGTGCTTCATCGTGTTGCGGGAATAGTAGTTGATGCCCAGCAGGTCGATCGGATAGCGCATCGCCTCGCCGTCGCCCGGCTGGACGAAGCCGGCCATGCGGTCGGCCAGCAGGGCGGGGATCTCGCCCTTCATCACGCCGTCGAGCGCCACGCGGTTCCATACCGCGTCCCACATCGCCGCCGCGCGCACGTCCTCCGGCCGGTCGCTGTCGGGGACGGCCGGCTGCAGGTTCAGCACGGTGCCCAGCGTCAGGCCCCCGTGCTCCGCCGCGATGGCGCGCAGCGCCGCCCCCTGCGCGAGGTTCTGGTGGTGCAGCGCCCGCAGGATGCCCTGTTCGCCCAGCCTGTGGCCCGGCGCATGCTCGCCCACGCCATAGCCGAAGATGGCGACGACGTTGGGCTCGTTCAGCATCATCCAGTCCTTGACCCGGTCGGCCAGACGGGCGGCGACGATGCGGGCGTAGTCGGCGAAGGGACCGACGATGTCGCGGCTCTGCCAGCCGCCGCGGTCCTCCAGCGGCTGCGGCAGGTCCCAGTGGTAGAGGCAGGCCATCGGCCGGATCCCGGCCTCCAGCAGCGAATCCACCAGCCGGTCGTAGAAGGCGAGGCCGCGCGGCTCCACCCGGCCGGTGCCGGTCGGCAGGATGCGCGGCCAGGCGATGGAGAAGCGGTAGGCGTTGAAGCCCGCCGCCTTCATCAGCGCGATGTCCTCGGGGTAGCGGTGGTAGTGGTCGCAGGCGACGGCGGCGGTGCTGCCGTCCTGGATATGACCGTTCGCGGCGAAGGTGTCCCAGACGCAAGGGCCGCGTCCGTCCACGTCCAGCGCCCCTTCGATCTGATAGGAGGATGTCGAGGCGCCCCACAGGAAGTCGCTGGGAAAGGTAAGGGTTTCCATGGCTTTGCGCTCCCGTTCGGCGGAATGTACCCATCAAGCATGCCCCAAACGAAGGCGTTATGCCATGCCCGGAATACGCGAAACCCATGCTGCAACGCAGCACCGAAAGCTGCAAAGATCTGTGGGCGATCCTGTCCGAACGGCGTAGGATACCCCGAAATACGATGATGGGCCGGAGGGAGGCACGCCATGGCGAACACCACCAAGATCGTCTTCATCGGCGCCGGCAGCGCGGCGTTCGGCCTCAGCCTCTTCCAGGATCTCTTCACCACGACGGAACTCGCCGGCAGCACCCTGACGCTGGTCGACACCAACCCCGAGGCGCTGGAGCGCATGGCGGCGCTCGCCCGCGTGCTGAACGAGCGGGGCGGCGCCGGCATCCTGATCGAGACGACGACCGACCGCCGGGCGGCGCTGCCGGGCGCGCGCTTCGTGCTGAACGCCGTGGCGATCGACCGCAACCGGCTGTGGAAGCTGGACTTCGAGGTGCCGAAGAAGCACGGCATCCGCCATACGCTGGGCGAGAATGGCGGGCCGGGCGGCCTGTTCTTCACGCTGCGCACCCTGCCGCTGATCTTCGACATCGCCCGCGACGTCGAGGAGCTGTGCCCCGACGCCCTGTTCATCAACCTGTCGAACCCGGAAAGCCGGATCGTGCTGGGGCTGGCGAAATACACCAGCGTCCGCACGCTGGGCCTGTGCCACGGCATCTTCCTCGCCCGCTGGTTCATCTGCCAGATCCTGGGCATGGCGGAGAAGGAGGTGGACGTCTGGGGCGCCGGGCTGAACCATTTCCAGTGGCTGACCGCCATCCGCGAGCGGGCGACCGGCCGCGACCTCTACCCGCTGCTGCGCGAGCGGGAGAAGGACTACGACCCGGCCTTCACCCCGCTGACCCGCCGGATGTTCAATGCCTTCGGCCTGTGGGTGAGCTGCAGCGACGACCATATGGGCGAGTATGTCCCCTATGGCTGGGAAGGCGGCGAGCACGGCTTCGACTTCGAGAACGACGAGCGCGGCCGGGTCATCCTGAAGGACCTGATGGACGGGGTGATCGACGGCAGCAAGCCGATCCCCGAGGACTGGACCCGGCCGTCCTGGGGCGAGCGGGCGGTGGCGGTCATCTGCGGCATGACCCACAACCAGAAGCGCTTCATCGAGTCCGGCGTGGTGATGAACCGCGGCGTGGTGCCCGGCCTGCCGCACGACCTCGCGGTGGAGGTGCCGCTGGTGGCCGACGCGGCGGGGGTGCATCCGGTCTCGCTGGGGCCGCTGCCCGACCCGATCACCAAGCTGCTGTCGATCCAGGCCAGCGTGCAGCAGCTCGCCGTCGAGGCGGCGGTGCGCGGATCGAAGGAGCTGGCGCTGCAGGCGCTGCTGATCGACCCGGTCATCAACTCCACCACCGCGGCGCTGGCGATCCTCGACGAGCTGTGGGAGGCCAACAAGCCCTACATCCGGCCCTGTGTCTGACGCCCGGCGGGAAAAGGGCCGGCGGCTGTGACATTCGCCGGCCTCTCCGCCGAACCATTGACCCGGATCAAGGGCGCCGCCGGCCGGCCGGCATAGCCTCCTGTCCATCGGATCGGAGGTATCTCGTCATGGAAACGCTCGTCTTCGTCATTCTGGGCTTCCTGCTCACCGGCTGCGCGCTCGCCCTGTCGGTGGTGGGCATCACGGTGCTGTCGACCGCGGTCAAGGCGGTGGTGTCGCCCGCCCGCATGCTGGCCTTCGACGGCACCGACGGCCCGGCGGTCGGCTGAGGTCCCCGCGGGCCGGAATTTCCCGGGCCGCCCGCCGGTTTGGCTTGCGCGGAACCTGAAATCCTCCGCTATGTTCCCCTGTGATGAGGAACGATGCGGGGCAGAGCATGAGTTTCAGGTCGATCTACCGGCACGGCTTCGCGCGGGTCGCCGCCTGCACCGTGCGCTGCACGCTCGCCGACCCGCAGGCGAACGCCGAGGCCGTCCTGCGCGGCGCCACGGCCTGCCACGACCAGGGCGTGGCGGTGGCGCTGTTCCCGGAACTGGCGCTGTCCGGCTATGCCATCGACGATCTGCTGCTGCAGGACCCGCTGCTCGACGCGGTGGAGCGGGCGGTGGCGCGGATCGTCGAGGAGAGCCGGGACCTCTCGCCGCTGATCCTGGTCGGCGCGCCGCTGCGCCGGGGCCTGCGCCTCTACAACTGCGCGGTGGCCGTGCAGCGCGGGCGGCTGCTGGGCGTGGTGCCCAAGGTGCATCTGCCGAACTACCGGGAATTCTACGAGCGCCGCCACTTCGCCTCCGGCGCCGACACGGCCGGCGGCGGCATCCGCATCGGCGATCTCGAGGCGCCCTTCGGGCCGGACCTGCTGTTCGAGGCGGAGGACGTGCCCGGCCTGACCGTCCATGCCGAGATCTGCGAGGATCTGTGGGTCGCCATCCCGCCGAGCGCCGCCGCGGCGCTGGCCGGGGCGACGGTGCTCGCCAACCTGTCGGCCAGCAACATCACCATCGGCAAGGCGGACACCCGCCGGCTGCTGTGCAAGTCGCAGTCGGCCCGCTGCCTCGCCGCCTATCTCTATTCCTCGGCCGGGGCGGGGGAGTCGACGACCGACCTCGCCTGGGACGGGCAGGCCTCGATCTTCGAGAACGGCGAGACGCTGGTCGAGACCGGCCGCTTCCCCGAGGGCGACCAGATGGCGGTGGCCGACATCGACCTGGACCTGCTGCGCCAGGAGCGGGCGCGGATGGGCACCTTCGACGACAACCGCCGCCTGCACGATCCCGCCTTCCGCCGCCAGGGCTTCCGCGTCGGGCCGCCGGCCGGCGACCTCGGCCTGAAGCGGCCGGTGCCGCGCTTCCCCTTCGTGCCGGCCAATCCCGAGCGGCTGGAGCAGGACTGCTACGAGGCCTACAACATCCAGGTCGCCGGGCTGGTGCAGCGGCTGCGCGCCACCGGCATGAAGACGCTGGTCATCGGCGTGTCGGGCGGGCTCGATTCCACCCATGCGCTGATCGTCGCGGCCCACGCGCTGGACCTGCTGGAGCTGCCGCGCAGGAACATCCTGGCCTTCACCATGCCGGGATTCGGCACCAGCAGCGGCACCAAGGGCAATGCGTGGCGGCTGATGACGGCGCTGGGCGTGACGGCGCGGGAGATCGACATCCGCCCGGCCGCCACCCGCATGCTGACCGACATGGAGCATCCCTTCGGCCGCGGCGAGCCGGTCTATGACGTGACCTTCGAGAATGTCCAGGCGGGGCTGCGCACCGACTATCTGTTCCGCCTCGCCAACCAGCATGACGGGCTGGTGCTGGGCACCGGCGACCTGTCGGAGCTGGCGCTCGGCTGGTGCACCTACGGCGTGGGCGACCAGATGTCCCACTACAACGTCAATGCCGGGGTGCCGAAGACGCTGATCCAGCACCTGATCCGCTGGGTGGCGCGGTCGGGCCAGTTCCACGGCGACGTGCCCGACACGCTGGACGCCATCCTGCAGACCGAGATCTCGCCGGAGCTGGTGCCGGCCGGCGAGGACCAGGCGATCCAGAGCACGGAGGCGGTGATCGGCCCCTACGCGCTGCAGGACTTCACCCTGTTCTACACGCTGCGCTACGGCTTCCGCCCCTCGAAGATCGCCTTCCTGGCGCTGCACGCCTGGGGGGACGCGGCGCGCGGCGACTGGCCGGCGGGCTTCCCCGACGACAAGCGCCGGGCCTACGAGCTGAAGGAGATCCGCTCCTGGCTGGGGGTGTTCCTGCGGCGCTTCTTCGGATTCAGCCAGTTCAAGCGGTCGGCGATGCCGAACGGGCCGAAGGTGACGGCCGGCGGCTCCCTCTCGCCGCGCGGCGACTGGCGGGCGCCGTCCGACGGCAACGCCCGCGTCTGGCTGGAGGAGCTGGAGCGCGAGGTGCCGGAGGAGTAGGGCGCTTCAGGAGCGGGGCGCCTCCTCCGTCAGTTCGGTCATCACCAGCCGGCCGGCGGACCAGGAGCGGACGAGGCCGGCGCCGCGCAGCGCGGGCAGGGCCTGCGCCACCTCCTCGACGCTGCGGCCGGTGTCGGCGACGAGTTGGGGGCCGCTGCGCGGTCCGTCCGCCAGGGCGGCGAGGATGGCGGCGGTCGCCGTGCCGGGGACGGCCAGGGCGTCCGGCGTCCCGGCCGGCCGGCGGCGCAGCCCGGCATTGACCAGCACCCCGATGGCCTGGAGCTGGCCGAGGCGATGCGCCGCCTCCGGCCCCGGCGCGTCGCGCAGCCGCAGCGCCGTGTGGCAGCGGGCGGTGGCGCGGGCGAGCGCGTCGAGGTCGGCGCCGCGGCCGGCGAGGATGGCGCCCAGCACCTCCTCCGCCAGCGTTTCCAGCTCGGCGTCGGCATCCTCCCAGCGCTCCCCGGCGAGGGCGGCGAGCAGCCCGTCCGACAGGGCGGCGATGGCGTCGGCAAAGGGGACGGGGCTGGTGGAGGCTGTCGTCATGGCTTGGGCTCCGGCAGTTCGTCCCAGTCCGCGGGCTGCCAGCGGGCGCAGACCCGGCTCCCGTCCGGCGCGTCGAGCGGCAGGGTCAGCAGCCTGACCCGCGGCCGGCCCTGCTGCGAGCGGCGCGGCTGGAAGAACAGGGCGACGCCGCAGTCGGCGATGACGTCGCGGTCGTGGCCGCCGCCGCGGGCCGCCCGGTTGAAGCGGTGGGAGAAGGTCATGCTGTTGGCGACCACCACGCGGCAGGACCCGCTCTGCGAGGTCGCCGCCCCCTCGCGCGCCTGCCAGCGCCCGGTCGTCAGCCCGCTGTCGAGCACCGGCGTCACCACCCAGTCGAGCAGCATGCTGCGCCGCAGCCAGTCGCCCGGCTGGGAGCGGTCGAGATCCTCGCAGATCATGACGGCGAGGCGGCCGAGGTTCGGCAGCTCCACCAGCTCCAGCCGGCCGCCGGGGGCGATGAACTCGTTGACGCCGCCCAGCACGCGGCCGTCGGGGCTGCGCAGGTCGTAGGAGCGGCACTGGTCGGAATCGAGGTCCCAGCAATGCAGCTTGGTCTGCACCACGACCTCCGCCCCGGTGCGGTCGAGCAGCACGGCCCGGTTGAAGGGCTTGCCGCCGTCCGGCGCAGGCTGCCTGGTCCCGGCCAGCACATAGCGGATCGGCCCGTCCACCGCCTGCGCCCGCAGCGCCTGCTTCACCGCGCCGAGGGCGTCGGGATGCAGGGCGACCTCCGGGAAGATGACGAAGGTGGCGCCATCGCCGGCCAGCGCGCGGATCGCCCCGGCCGCCCGCGCCCCGAGGTCGCGGGGAACCGGGTCGTACCAGTCGGTGCCGTCGCGGCGGAACTGGCGGATGGCGATGTCCTCCTCCGCCTGGGCCAGGGGCACCACGGCCACCGCCGGCGCCCAGTCCGGGTCGAAGGGGTTCCGGTCGGCCGGCTCGCGCCGCCGGGTGAAGCGGACGTCGATCATCCGCCGGCAGGAGTCGTCATGGGCGGTGCCGGCCGGCACCCGGGGCGGCACCAGGAACAGGGTGCGGAAGAGGTCGGCGGCGTCGAACTCCCCCGGTTCCGCCGCCTCGCCGACCGCCATGCGGCGGCCGAGATAGCCGTGCCGCACGATGAGCTGCCCGTCCGCCGGATCGCCGTTCAGCCGGCCATGCCGGTTGAAGCGGCGCCGCACCAGCAGATGGTCGGGAGCCGGCGGACCGGCCGGATCATGGACGGCGGCGAAGGGGGCGTACCAGCGGTCGATCGCCTGGGCGGCCAGCAGGACCCGCTCGACCTCCGGCAGCCCGTCCTGCTCCTGGCGGATCCAGGCGAGCAGCCCGGCGGTCCCGGCCTCGCGCAGCAGCAGGTCGAGGTGGCGGGCCGGGCGGCGGACGGCCGGCGGGTCGGCCTCGTGCCGCTCCGCCGCGCGGCGGGTGGCGTCGGGATCGGCCTCCAGCCGCTTCAGCAGGGCGATGAAGAGGTCGGCCGGCGAGGGGGGAGCGGGGGACGGGTGCATGCCTGCTCAACCCGCGGCGGCGCCGTCCCGCTCCGCGTCCGATGGAGGTACCCGCCCCAGCGCCTCGCGCAGGGTGGGGGCGAGGTCGCCGGGGCCGGCGACCGCCACGCTGTCCAGCCCCAGCCAGCCGGCCATGCGCCACAGCTCCGCCGCCAGCGCCCCGGCCACCGGGCCGTGCGGCGTGCCGGGCCCGGCCCAACCGGGCTCCGCATGGGCCGCCTGGACGAGCAGCCGGCGGGCCTGCCGGTCGGCCTTGAGATCGACCCGCGCGACGATGCGGTCGCCCAGCAGGAAGGGCAGGACGTAATAGCCGTGTTCCCGCTTGGCGGCCGGCGTGTAGATCTCCAGCCGGAAGCGCAGGCCGAACAGCCGCTCGGTCCGCTGCCGCTCCCAGATCAGCGAATCGAAGGGGGAGAGGAGCGCGCTGGCCTGCACCCGCCGCGGGATGCGCGCCTCGGGGTGGAGGTAGGCGGGCCGGTCCCAGCCCTCCACCGTCACCGGCAGAAGCTCCCCGGCCTCCACCAGCTCGGCGAGGCGCTGCCTGGCGTCGGCGGCGTCGAGCCGGTGGTAGTCGCGCAAGTCCCGCTCCGTCGCCACGCCGTGGGCGCGGGCGGCGATGCGCAGCAGGGCGCGCTGCGCCTCCTCCTCCTCCGGCGTCGGGGCGGCGAGCACGGCGGTGGGCAGCACCCGCTCCGTCAGGTCGTACAGCCTCTCGAAGCCGCGCCGTCCGGCGGTGGTGACCAGCCCGGCCCAGAACAGGTATTCCAGCGCGATCTTGCCGTCGCTCCACCCCCACCAGGAGCCGCTGCCGCGCCCGCCCTGGCTGAGTTCCGACGCGCCGAGCGGCCCGCGCGCCGCGACCTCCGCCAGCACCGCGTCGACGAAGGGACGGCGCTCGCGCGCGAAGCGGGAGAGGCGGCCATAGGTGCCCTCGCCGTTCCGCGCCCGCGCCATCCGCCAGCGCAGCAGCGGCTGATGCTCCACCGGGATCAGCGAGGCCTCGTGCCCCCAATATTCGAACAGGCGCCGCCGCCGCCCGTCATAGGCGAGCCGGTCGAGCAGCCCGGCGCGATAGGGGCCGAGCCGCGAGAAGAGCGGCAGGTAATGCGAGCGCACCAGCACATTGACCGAATCGACCTGCAGCAGCCCGATCCGTCCGATGGTCCGGCGCAGATGCCGCGCCTCCACCGCGTCGGCGGGGTCCGTCGCGGCGATGTCCCGTTTGGCGAATCCCTGGGCGGCGAGCGCGATGCGGCGCGCTTCGGCGAGGGAGAGGCTGTCACGTCCGGTCATGGCGGCGGGCCGGGCGTCATGGGGCGGATTGTGCAGCAACCACTCCCCGCACAATGGCGGTGAGGGGGCGGTCGGGCTGCGCGATCAAGGACTTGCGCAGACCCGTTCGTGCACGATCGTTGTGCATCGCCTGCATGGTGGCGGGGGCGGGCTGCGGTGCGAACTGGGGCATGGGACGCTCCTTCCTCCGGCGACGACGCGAGCCGGCGCACGGAGGGCCGGCGCACGGAGGGTAGTGGAGGTCGTGAAACAAAGCAAGAACGGGACGGGCGCAGGACAGCGCGGCCAGCCGCGGGGAGCGGCGTGCCCGCGGTCGCCGGTGCCCGGCACGGTCAACAAGACCGGGTGTCAACGAGGCCCGGGCTTTCGGTGCCCGGGTTGACCCGGTGATCCGCCGCGTCATGCCTACGGTGATCGCGCTTCAATGAGGCCTGGGCATTACTGCCCAGGAAGACCAGAGGCGCCGGCAGAGCGACTGGACGGCCGCCTCGACGCTTCAATGAGGCCTGGGCATTACTGCCCAGGAAGACGAGCACACCTTCACATACGCCTAGCGATGGCTCTTGCTTCAATGAGGCCTTGGCATTACTGCCCAGGAAGACTTGCGCTGCTGATGTGGATGAAGGGCTGGGACTTCCCGCTTCAATGAGGCCTGAGCATTACTGCCCAGGAAGACCGGCCGGAGCGTCCGGACATGAGGACCATCGACCAGGCTTCAATGAGGCCTGGGCATTACTGCCCAGGAAGACCACTGGCGACGGTCAAGGCCGAACTCAGCATCACCGGCTTCAATGAGGCCTGGGCATTACTGCCCAGGAAGACAGGGTACCCCGTACCCCGTTGAAAAGACGCCCGAATGGGCGGCGGATTCGAGCGGTCCGGGATCTTGACCGGCTGGTCAGGAAATCCGGTTCCCTTTCGTTCTCCACGATGTCCAAGAACCCTTGAAATTCAATGCTCCGTCCGCTGCGAGCGGGTCCGGGGGTTTTGCGGGCACCGGACCGCTCGCACGGCAGCGGCGGCATCATAGCACGCGGCGCGCGAGAGGGAACCGGCCTTTCTCCCGCGGGTTTATCCGGCGGCCGGGGCGGCTTCCGGCACCAGGGGCCGCGCGCCCGATTCCGCCGGCCCCGAGATCCTCCGCGCACTGCGGGAGGACGGGCGCACCAGCACCGTGGACCTCGCCCGGCGCATCACCCTCGGCCCGGCCGACTGCCTGGAACGGAGCCTGCCCGGAACGCGTCAAGCGGCTGCAGACCGACGGGATCATCCAGCGCCATGTCGCGCTGTTCGACCCGCGGAGGCTGGGGCGGGATGATGGCCGTTCCTTCCTCCGGCGACGCGACAGGCCGGCGGGCGACGATGCGGGAAGCCGCCGCCCCGGACGCGACAAGGGACCGGGGTAAGGGTGGCGCCGGTCCGGGACGGCCGGAAATCCCTACAGTCTCAACAGGTCGAGGGCCGCGCGCACGCGGGGGCGGATGTCCCAGGCGGGTTGCGGTTGCGAGATCCCGATGGCGATCCGCCGCAACGGTTCGGCGACGACCATCGACAGGATGAGGTCGGCCGCCATGGCCGGGTCGGCCAGCGCGAGGACGCCGCGCGACCGGTGGCGGGCGAGCCAGTCCGCCAGCATGCCGCGCGACCGCTCTATGCCGTTGCGGCCATAGATCGCCAGAACATCGTCGCGCGCCGGCAGGTCGTTGACGAGGAGCCGGAAGAGGCCGACGGCGTCCGCCGTCAGAACCCGCTCCGCGATCAGCACCAGGATGTTCTCCAGGATCCGGACCGCCTCGGCGGCATCGGTGGCTTCGGCGTCGAAGGCGGGGGGCAGGGCTTCGGTCCAGCTGCCGACGATGAGCCCGACCAGCTCGTCGCGGTTGGCCGCGAACCGGTAGACCGTCTTCTTGGCGACCCCGGCCTGCTGCGCCACCGCCTCCATCGTCATCGCCGGATAGCCATGCGCCAGGATCACCCGCGTGGCGGCCTCGGCCACCTTCCCCCGCAGCACGTCCTCCGACAGCGGCGGACGGCCTCGGGGCTTCTGCACCTTGTGGGCGGAGTCCGACACCGAAATCTCCCTTTGACAAATCTCCCATCCGGGCATACGCCTTATTTAGGAAACGATCAACGTTTCCTAAATGGAGAGGACATCATCATGACCGCGAACGCGACCCTTTCCCAAGATCCCGCCCGTGCGGGCATCGCGTATGTCGACGACCTGCTGCGACCGGCGCCGATGCGCCTGGAGACCGGCATCAGCCGCCTGGACGGCGGCGCGCTCGTCGTCGCCGTGCGGACCGACCTCCACGGCTGCAAGGGACGGATGCTCGACTGGTGGTTCAAGCAGTTCGACAGCAGCCAGCATCTGCACTGGTGGCATCCGCTCGACCATGTCGAGCATCGCGGCTGGGACCGGCACTGGCGGAAGGGGGAAGCCTATGTCGGCGCGACCATCCGCGCCGTGGAGGCGCTGGGCGACATTCCGCCCGTTTCCGCGGTCATCAAGTTCCATGAGCCGGCCGAGATCTTCGACCCGCAAGCCTACCGCGAGGCTCTGGCGGCCGGACAGGTCTCCGCCGCGGTCTATGCGCGCATCGGGTTCGGCGACGATGTGGTGCTCGACGCGGACGGCGACCCGACGGACGGTCAGATGGTCCATGTGGTGCGCGACACCAGCTATGGCGCCGTGCTGAGAAGCCGCTTCATCCTGGGCCAGAGCACGAGGGCGACCGGGCACGAGGTTCCCGACGCCATCGGCCTCGGGCTGCTCCAGCACTGCCATACGGAATTCAGCTATCTCGCGAAGGTGCTGCCCTCGCTTTACTGGGGCGACAAAGCGAACCGCGAGGACGTGCCTCTTCTGTGGTGAGCGGCGCGATCCCGGGACGGGTGGAAGCCCCTGGCGGCAAGGATGGCACGCGGCGCGCGGCAGGGAGCCGGCCGCCCTCCCGCAGCCTTGTCCCGGCGGCTCCCGGCCGCGGGGGCCGCGCGACCGTGGCGCTCGCGCCGGGCGGGCCGGTATAAGGACGGGGGCGCCGCAGGGCGCCGCAGCTCAGAAGGCCCGCCCGCCATGGACCGCGCGCTCGATTCCACAGACCTCAAGATCCTCCGCGAACTGCAGGAGGACGGGCGCATCAGCAACGTGGAACTCGCCCGGCGCATCAACCTCAGCCCGGCCGCCTGCCTGGAACGGGTCAAGCGGCTGCAGAACGACGGGATCATCCAGCGCTACGTCGCCCTGCTCGACCCGCAGAGGCTGGGGGCCGGGATGATGGTCTTCATCCAGGTGGTGCTGGACCGCACGACGCCGGAGAATTTCGACGCCTTCAAGGGCACGGTGCAGCGCATGCCGCAGGTCATGGAATGCCACATGGTGGCCGGCGGCTTCGACTATCTGGTCAAGGCCCGCGTGCGCGACATGAACGAGTACCGGCTCTTCCTGGGGGAATTCCTCGCCACGACTCGCGGGGTGCGGGAAACCCACACCTATGCCGTCATGGAAGAGGTGAAGAATGTCACAGCCATACCCCTCGACCAGATCGCGCGATAAGTGCAAAGTAGGACGATAGTAACCGGTAAGACGGTGAACAAAGCGGACATTCGCCGCCCCCGGCGATACTGATTAGACTGTAAATCAATTCCCGTTTTGCAACGCTCTCTGCCTGTCGCGAGTGCAATTCGCGAAGCGGACCGCCGTCTTCGTCGCGTCCGGTGCGGCCGCCCGTCCGATTTTCCAGAGTCGGCGCGGGAAATCCGTGCCCGCCGGGAACCGGTACGGCGCTTGCTATGGGCCGCCCGCGCCGGCCGGGTCCGGACGCGCGAGAAAATATCCGCTCCGTTCATTTGCCGGTTGATTCGGCGGTGGCGGCTGCGCGTAGTGTCATGTGGCGAAAAAGGCGGAGTGCAGGTGGTCCATGCGCGTCAATGAACCGATCACCAACATCGAGGTCGAGCTGAAGGAAGGCGTGCCGCTGGTGTCGCGCACCGACAGCCACGGGCGGATCACCTTCGTCAACAAGGCCTTCGTCGAGATCAGCGGCTTCAGCGAAGACGAGCTGATGGGGGCGCCGCACAACATCGTGCGCCATCCCCACATGCCGAAGGAGGCCTTCGCCAACCTGTGGGTGACGGTCAAGGCCGGGCGCCCGTGGGACGGGCTGGTGAAGAACCGGACGAAGGACGGCAACTTCTACTGGGTGCGCGCCAACGTCACCCCGATCATCGAGAACGGCGCGGTGGTGGGCTACACCTCCATCCGCTCCAAGCCGACGCGCGAGGAGATCGCCGGCGCCGAGGCCGCCTATGCCGCCATCCGCGAGGGGCGCGGGCGCGGGCTGGGCCTGCGCGACGGCGGCCTGATCCGCACCGGGGCCGCCGCCCGGCTGCGCGACTGGGCCAACAGCGTCGCCGGCCGCCTGACCTCGCTGGTCGTCACGCTGATCCTGATCACCGCACTGGCGAGCGGCGCCGGGCTGATGGGGATGACCGATTCCAACAAGGCGCTGAAGACGGTCTACGAGGACCGCACGGTGCCGGCCGCCCAGATGGGCGACATCCTCGACCTGATGCGCGACAACGTCCATCAGATGACGCTGCTGGTGATCGACACGCGCGACGGTTCCGGCCCGCAGGCGGTGGAGGACCGCGTCCGCCGCGTCACCGGCAACATCCAGCGCATCGACACGGTGTGGGCCGAATATCTGCTGACCTACCTGACGCCGGAGGAGAAGCAGCTCGCCGACCAGTTCCAGGCCCGCCGCTCCGCCTTCGTCCGCGAGGCGCTGCTGCCGGCGCTGGAGATGGCGAAGGCCGGCGATTCGCTGCGGCTGGAGACGCATCTGCGCAAGACGGTGCTGCCGCTGTTCGAAGGGGCCTTCGCGGTGAACCGCGAGCTGCTGGCCCTGCAGATCCGCGTCGCCAAGCAGGAGTATGACGAGGCCGCCGAGGATCTGCTGTGGCACACCGGCGGCATCCTGGGCGCGGTCGGCGCCGGCGCCCTGGCCGCGGCGGCGATGGGGCTGCTGATCCTGCGCGCCATGCGCCGCCCGCTGCGGCGGATGGAGGAGAGCTTCGAGCGCATCGCGCGCAACGACTTCGTCACGCCGGTGCCCGACATGGAGGTGAAGGAGTTCTGGCGCCTCGGCTCCGAGCTGCGGTCGATGAAGGCCAAGATCGCCTACGGGCTGCAGGAGAAGAAGGAGCTGGACACGCGCCGCGAGGAGATCACGCGCATCGCCCTGCTGGAGACCTGCAAGGCCATCGAAAGCGACCTCGACGCCACCTGGATCGGGGTGGAGCAGTCGGCCCAGCGCGCCGGCGACGGCATCGGCCACCTGATGGAGGCCCTGTCGGTGGTACGGCAGAACACCGTCGTCGTCTCCGCCGCGTCGGAGCAGGCGAGCGCCAACGCCTCCTCGGTCGCCGCGGCGACGGAGGAGCTGAACGCCGCCGGCAGCGAGATCGCCCGGCAGGCCGTGCGCTCCAGCGAGGTGGCGCGCCGCGCCGTGACCAGCGCCCGCGAATCCGCCGACGCCATCCAGCGCATGGAGACCGCGACGGAGGAGATCGGCAAGGTCGCCGGGCTGATCGCCGAGATCGCCGGCCAGACCAACCTGCTGGCGCTGAACGCGACGATCGAGGCGGCGCGGGCGGGCGAGGCCGGCAAGGGCTTCGCCGTCGTGGCGGGCGAGGTCAAGTCGCTGGCCGGCCAGACGGCGCGCGCCACCGGCGACATCGCCACCCAGATCGCCCAGCTGCAGCAGGCGGTCAACGGCAGCGTCAGCGCCATCCAGACCGTGATCCGCGTGATCGAGGAGATCGACGAGGCCGCCGCCGCCACCGCCGCCGCGGTGGAGGAGCAGGCCGCCGCCAACGCCGAGATCGGCCGCAGCGCCGCCAACTCGGCCGGCGGCGCCTCGCAGGTGTCGCTCAGCGTGCTGGAGATCCGCGACCAGACCGACGGCATCAACGGCATCGCCACCGACGTCAGCCGCCGCATGAACGACACCCGCCGGTCGGTGATGGACCTGAAGCGCCGGCTGGTGATCGCGCTGCGCCAGTCGGTGGCGGGCGACCGCCGCACCTCCGACCGCATCCCCTGCGAGATCCCGGTGTCGCTGACGGTGGAGGGGCGGATCTGCTCCACCACCATGCTCGACCTGTCGCTCGACGGCATGCTGGTCGATCCGGCCGGGCTGCCGGCCCTGGCCGAGCAGACGCGCGTCTCCGTCACGCTGCGCGAGGTGGGCGAGATCCCCTGCATGGTCGCCGGGGTCAGCGACCTCGGCCTGCATCTCGCCTTCGGGGTGCATGACGGGCCGATCACCGCCAGGCTGGAGGCCTTCTACCGCAAGCTGGTGGACGGCGACGCCCGCTTCATCGACAAGGCGAAGGAGGTCGCCGCCGCCACCGCGCGGCTGCTGGAGGAGGCGCTGCGCCGCGGCGAGATCACCGAGGAGGCGCTGTTCACCACGACGCTGGAGACCATTCCCGGCTCCGACCCCGAACAGTTCCGCGCCCCCTTCACCGATCTGGCCGACAGCCGCTTCCCGGCGCTGTTCGAACCGGTGCTGGAGTTCGACCCGCGCATCCAGTTCTGCGTGGCGACCAACAGCATCGGCTATGTGCCGACCCACAACGCCCGCTATTCGCAGCCGCAGCGGCCGGGCGACACGGCGTGGAACACCGCCAACTGCCGCAACCGCCGCGTCTTCGCCGACCGCGCCGGCCTCGCCGCCGCGCGCAACACCCGGCCCTTCCTGCTGCAGGCCTACCGCCGCGACATGGGCGGCGGCCAGATGGTGCGGCTGAAGGAGGTCGACGCACCGATCATGGTGCGCGGCCGCCAGTGGGGCGGCCTGCGGCTGGCCTTCAAGGCGTAAGCTGGCGAGGCTTGAGCGGGCGGGGGCGTCGCCGCGGCCGCGTCACAGATGCGGCCGCGGCAGCCTGATGCCCTCCCAGAAGCGGCAGATCTCCAGGTCGGTTCCGGGATCGGCGGCGGCGCCCGCCGGGCCGATCAGCAGGCGGGCGCCGGGGTTGGCAGGGGTGACCGCCGGCCAGGGCGGCATCGCCCCGCCGTTCGGGTTGCCGGCGCGGGCGAGGTTGCTCCAGCCGTCGAGCATCACCGCCTGGACGGCGCGGTCGGCCGCGGTCGGGCGGTAGCTGCCCGACCAGGCGAAGAAGAAGGGATGCTCGATCGTGTGGTTGATGCCCAGCGCCTTCAGCGCCGGGTCGTTCTCCAGCGGATGGGCGAAGAGCGAGCGGAAGACCGGCTCCTTCTGGTGTGCCGCCAGGGTGCGGGCGACCGCGAGGGTGCGGCAGGTGAACAGCGCGTCGGTGGTCGCCTGGACGAAGGCGCGCCGGGCCGAGGGATAGGCGCTCTCCGGATAGCGGGCGAGGATGCGGTCGCGGGCGGCGCTGCCGAACACCTTCTCCACCGCCGCGGCGTAGCTGGCGCCGTCGGTCACCGGCCCGGCGGCGTCGACGAACTGCATCGTCTCCTCCGCGCTGTTGCCGAGGAGGACGGGCACCGGCTGGTGCCTGCCGGCGCGGATGCGGGCGATCGGCTGGCCGGGCAGGACGCGGCCGTCCACCACCGGGCCGTAGAGGCGTGGGAAGACGCCGAAGGTGCCGGGCACGGCGCGCACCACCTCGGCCATGCTCTTGCCGCGCAGGCAGGCGCCGGCCTCCCCGCCCTCGCAGCCGAGCGCCGCGGCGACGCGGGCGCCGGTCGAGGCCTCCGCCTCCTTCAGGGTGGGAAGCTCGCAGCCGGTGGGCACGCTGCTGTGCATGGCGGCGGCCTGGAACAGCCCGGCCGCGGCCGGGGCGGTCATCAGGGCGCAGATGTTGGCGCCGCCGGCCGAGGTGCCGAACAGCATCACCCGCTGCGGGTCGCCGCCGAAGCGCGCGATGTTGCGCCGGACCCAGCCGAGCAGGGCGATCTGGTCCTGGGTGCCGTAGTTGCCGGAGACCTTCTCCGGCCCCTCGGCGCCGAGCGCCGGGTGGGTGAGGAAGCCCAGCGCGCCGAGCCGGTAGTTGAAGCTGACGAAGACCACGCCGGCCCGCTCCGCCAGCGCGCGGCCGTCATAGCTCACCCCGCCATACTGGGCGGAGCCCTGGCCGGACAGCGAATGGTTGCCGCCGCCGGTGAACCAGACCATCACCGGGCGCTGCTCGGCGGCAGTGGCGGCAGTGGCGGCAGTGGCGGCAGCGGTGGAGGCGGGGGCGGCCGGCTTCCAGACATTGACGGTCAGGCAGTCCTCGTCGCCGACCGGCTGGCCGCTGCCGGTGAGCTGCGGGCAGACCTCGCCGTAACGGCTGGCGTCGCGCACCTCCATCCAGGGCTCGGGCGCGGCGGGCGGGCGCCAGCGCAGCGGGCCGACCGGCGGCCTGGCATAGGGGATGCCCTTGAAGGCGAGGGTGCCGCCCTCCAGCGTGCCGCGCACCGGGCCGGCATCGGTGCAGACGATGCCCTCGCTCTCCACGCAGCCTTCCGCGGCGGCCTTCGCGGGGGCGGCCGGGCCGGCGGCGAGAAGGCCGATCCCCAGGGCTGCCGCCGGCAGCGTGACGGCGAACCGCGCGGCGGCGCGGCGGGTGGCGGTGCGACGCATGGGATGACTCCTCCCCCGATGGCTCGGCCCCCGTCGGGGGCTCCTGTCCTTCAGGCCATTGTGGAAGAGGCAACCGGACGCTTCCAACTGTGAGGAAGCGCATGGGCGGTGTTACAGGGGGGGCCGTCAGGCCCGGCAGGCGGCGTCGTAGGCTTCCATGGCGGCGCGGATGTCGTCGGGGATCGGCACCGGGCCGAAGGCGTCGAGCGAGGTGGTCACCATGGTCAGCCCGCCGCTGAGCCGCACCTGGTCGCCGATCTCGCCGTTGATGCGGATCTGCAGGGAGCTGCGGCCCAGCCGCTCGATCACCACGCCCATGGTCAGCGTCTCGCCCATGCGGCTGGGCACCAGGAAGTCGCATTCGGCATGGACGATCGGCAGGCCGAGCCGGCGGTCGAGGATCATCGACGCGTAGTTCAGGCCGAGCGCGTGGGTGAACCAGTCCTCCACCACCCCGTTGAACATGTCGAAATAGACCGGGAAATAGACGATGCCGGCCGGGTCGGTGTGGGAGAAGCGGATCAGGCGCTGCACGCGGTAGGCGCCGTCGGGCAGCAGCCGGACCTCGGGACGCTCGTCCCCGGCCTCCTGCAGGCGGCCCCTCGCGGTCCCGATCATGCCCGTCTCGATCGCATCGTTCCCGATCACGGATGGCATCGCTGCCGGCTGCTGGCGCATCGCTCCTGGTCCCCATCTCGAACGGCTTCTGGATAGGCCGTTCCGCTAGGCCCGTCAAATATGGTGGCGAGGACGATATACAATCTGCCTGAACAATTATTAAAGGACGGCCCCGGCGGACCGGCATGACGCAAACTGTCGCGGGCTGCCGTGCGGGATGGCATCCATGGGTTGCGCTGCACAATGACGGTAGTTGCAAAAACGGGTGGAGGGGGCGCATCTCCCCGCTTCCGGGCAGCCGGCCACCCCGACTCGGGCGGCTTTTCGCCGATCGAAAGAGAAGGCCAAGTCCTCGTGCCAGATCAGGCGGTCATGTCACGGGAATGGCACAAGTTTCGACATTTCCCGGGAAAACATCACACAAATGCCCCTGGTGGGGCCGTCATCCTCCCGGCCGGAACGAGACCATGTGAGGATACGACCGATGGCCACGAGCACCAAGATTGTCATCAACGCCAAAGGCACCGTCGCCGGGGGCAAGTACGCGCACTTCAAGGTGCTGCTGGACGGCAAGCAGATCGGCGAGGCGACAGTCGGCAGCACCGCCAAGGACTATGTCTTCACCACCTCGGCGACCAACGCCGCGCACAAGATCCAGATCCAGTACGACAACGACGCGCTGATCAACGGCCAGGACCGCAACCTGACGGTCAACAAGGTGACGTTGAACGGCCATGCCTACGACCCGGCCAGCAGCGCCATGTCCTATGACAAGGGCGCGCTCGACGGGCGGGACGTGGTGGCCGGCAAGGCGACGCTGGCCTGGAACGGCACGCTGGTACTGAACGCGCCGGCCAGCGACTTCGCCGGCACCGCCCCCACCCCGACGCCCACCCCGACGCAGCCGTCCAACCCGCCGGTCAGCGGCAACCCGACCCCGCCGGTGCCGGTGAGCGGTCCGGCCTTCTACGTGGCGACCAACGGCAACGACAAATGGTCGGGCAAGCTGGCGGCCCCCAACGCCGACGGCACCGACGGCCCCTTCGCGACGCTGCAGAAGGCGCAGCTCGCCATGCGCAGCAGCGACATCGACACCACCTACGTGCGCGGCGGCGACTATTACCTGCAGCACGGCCTGTGGCTGGACGGCCAGGATTCGGGCGTGCGCTTCGCCGCCTACGGCAGCGAGAAGCCGGTGATCCACGGCGGCACCGCCGTCACCAACTGGGTGTCGCGCGGCGACGGGCTGTGGAGCGCCCAGCTTCCGGCCGGCACCAAGGTCTACGACCTGACGATGGACGGCACGCGCCAGACGCTGGCCCGCACCCCCAACGAGGTCCCCGGCAACCCGATCGAGGGCGGCTGGATGACCGCCGGACCGACCAAGGCCGGCCTGAACCCGACCAGCCAGTTCACCGTCCAGGGCGACCTGCCGCACTTCAGCACCACCAGCGGGCTGAAGGTCGCGATGTTCGGCCAGCACGGCTATGACAGCTTCGACGCCAACGTGAAGAGCATCGACTACGCCAACAAGGTGGTCACGCTGGAATCGGGGAGCTGGGACAAGCTGGGCGAGGGCAGCCGCTTCTACTTCTACAACACCAAGGACCAGCTCAACGCGGCCAAGGAGTGGGCCTACGACGGCAACAGCGGCCAGCTCCTGTTCAAGCCGGAGGGCGGCAGCCCGGTCGGGCACAAGGTGGTCGTCGGCAACGTGCCGGTCACCATCGGCCTGGGCGGCGCCAAGAACGTGACGATCGAGGGGCTGACGCTGGCCGACGGGCAGCCGAACGGCCACGCCGTCTACGCCGTCGACGCGGCCAACCTGACCTTCAAGAACAACATGGTGAAGAACACCGGCTACGGCGTGACGGTGGAGCGCGGCCCCGGCGCCAAGATCACCGGCAACACCTTCGACCACACCGGCCGCGAGGCGATCTTCCTGAAGGACCACTCCGACAAGGGGGTCATCAGCGACAACCTGATCAAGTACGCCAGCGACGCGCGTCACGGCGGCGATTCGCTGTGGGTCACCGGCAGCTCCGACGTGCAGATCACCCACAACCAGATCGAGAACAGCCCGGGCAAGGCGATCGCGGTCGGGTCGGTCTACGGGGCGTCGGACGCCACCTACCGCAACACCATCGCCTACAACAAGGTGATCAACGCCAACCAGGAGACGGCGGACGGCGGCGGCATCTACCTGATCAACCGCCAGCAGGACAATGCCGGCCACATCGTGCAGAACAACGAGGTGACCGGGACCAGCGCCGCCGGCAAGAACACCTGGGACGGCAAGGCCCATGCCGACTTCCTGCCGGCCAGCAAGCTGGTGAGCTGGGGCATCTACCTCGACGACTGGACCAGCGGCACCACGGTCAAGGGCAACTACGTCCACGGCAACGAGGGCGGCGGCGTGTTCCTGCACGGCGGCTGGAACAACACCGTCACCGACAACCTGATCGCCGGCAACCAGGGCACCCAGATCGGGCTGCAGCAGGATGTGGGCTGGAGCGGCTGGAAGGGCACCCCGATGTCCAACAACCGCATCTACGACAACGTCATCGACGGCCAGACCGGCGACGCCGTCAGCCTGAACGGCCCGAAGGGCGCCGGCAGCTTCTACAGCAACGACTATGTCAACCTGATCGCCAGCGACCGCGCCTTCGAGGCCTGGCCGCAGTCGATGAAGAGCGGGGCGGAAGGCACCTTCAGCGACTGGAAGGGCGCCGGCTACGACACCGACTCGCTGGTGGTGAACGGCGTCTTCAAGAACGCCGCCGCCGGCAACTACGAGATCGCCAGCGGCTCGTCCGTCTACCAGCACGGGTTCGACCACCTGCCGCTGGACCAGATGGGCCTGCTGCACGGCTGATGCGGTGATCCGCGGGGCCGCCTTCCTCCATCCGGGAGCGGCCCCCGGAACCTCCGGCCGGCCGGGACGTTATGGGAATGGACAGTCGCATCGCCGAATGCGGCGAGGGCCTTGAAGTGGAATCGAGCCATCCCAACGTATCCGGGTGACGACACTGCCGTCGAACGTCTGTCATGAAAACGAAACGCCGGGCAGAGTATTGGAGAAGGACCTCCAGCACCTGCGACCGCATTTCGAACGGCAGTCTGTCGTCCGGAGGAACCAGGAGTGAGAACCGATATGGATCGGTCTGAGATTTGGATGAACGACCCGGAGCTGAAGGCCGCCTACGAGGCGCTCGGCCCGACCTTCCGGCGCGACGTCGAGATGGCGCAGCAGCGCCGCCGGCAGGAGCACAACGGACGGACGGTCGTCGTGGCGTCCCGCACCCCGGTGCGGCAGGGTTTGCGGCAGGCTGCCGCCCGGCGCTGACGGCGCCGAAGGCCCCCGGACCGGGGGCGCTTTTCAAGATTCAGGACAGTGGATTCAGGACAGTGGCGCCTTGGGGCCGCCGGCCCGGCTAGGCCGCGGCGGCCAGGAGCTGGGCCTGCCTGGCGACCTTCTCGAAGGCGCGCTCCTCGATCTGGCGGATGCGCTCGCGGCTGACGCCGAAGCGGACCGACAGATCCTCCAGGGTCAGCGGGGTTTCCGACAGGCGCCGCGCGGTGAGGATCGTCCGCTCGCGCTCGTTCAGCACGTCCATCGCCTTGTGCAGCAGGGCGGCGCGGCGGCCGGCCTCCGACCGTTCGACCAGCACGTCCTCGACCGTCGGACGCTCGTCCGCCAGCAGATCCTGCCATTCCGCCTCGCCGTCGGCGGAGAGGGGGGCGTTCAGCGAGGCGACGGGCTGGGAGAGCCGCCGGTTCATGTCGACGACGTCGTCCTCCGGCACCTCCAGCTCGGCGGCGATGCGGGCGACGTTCTCGGCCTTCATGTCGCCGTTGCCGAGTTCGCCCAGCCGGCGCTTCAGCCGGCCGAGGCTGAAGAACAGCTTCTTCTGCGCGCCGGTGGTGCCGATCTTCACCAGGCTCCAGGAGCGCAGGATGAATTCCTGGATGGAGGCCTTGATCCACCACATCGCGTAGGTGGACAGGCGGAAGCCGCGGTCGGGCTCGAACTTCTTGACCGCCTGCATCAGGCCGACATTGCCCTCGGCGATCAGGTCGCTGAAGGACAGGCCGTAGCCGCGATAGCCGGCGGCGATCTTGACGACGAGGCGGAGGTGGCTGGTGACCAGCGCATGGGCGGCCTTGACGTCGCCATGCTCGGCCCAGGCCTTGGCCAGCATGTATTCCTCCTCCGCCCCCAGGATGGGATAGCGGTGGGTCTGCTGGATGTAGGAGGCGAGGCCTTCGCCGCTGTCGGGCGAGGGAAGGGCGAGCGCGGTGCTCATGTCACATCCTCTTTCAAAGCGATATGACGGTTCCCGGCCCCCGAATGGCAAGCCGGGGCCTCTCCGGCGGAGCAGGCGTCGCAATTTTGGTTAACCGCAGCGGCGCTGTCAAGATTGTGCTGTCAGGATTGTGGCGGGCGGCGGCGGGCGGCGACCCGCTGCCGGGCCTTGCGGACGATGTCCTCGATGACGTCGAGGACGCGGCCGGCGTTGGCGAGGACGGATTGCGCGTCGGCGGCGTCGAGGGCGGCCACCAGCCGCTCGCCGTCGGCGCGCAGCAGGCGGCGCGACGCCCTGGCGAGGCGGGCGGCGCGGGCCCCGGCGCGGGCACCCTGCAGGGTGAGCGAGACGCCGGACGGGCCGGCGCCCAGCGCGGCGACGCCCAGCCGGCGGCAGCGGCAGCGCAGCGCCGTGACCTCCAGAAGCTGCTCCATCGCGTCGGGCAGCGCGCCGAAGCGGTCCTCGATCTCCTCGCGCAGGGCGTCGATCTCGCCGACCTCGCGCAGCCGGGCGAGGCGGCGGTGCAGGCCGATGCGCAGCTCCTCCTCCGGGATGTAGTCGGCCGGAATGGTCTGGGGGGCGCCGACCGCGAGCTCCGGCGCGTCGCCTTCGGCCGGCTGGCGGCGCAGGCGGCGCAGGGCGTCGGCCAGGATGCGCTGGTAGAGCTCGGTCCCCACCGCGCGCAGGTGGCCGGTCTGGTCCTCCCCCAGCAGGTCGCCGGCGCCGCGCTGGTCGAGGTCGAGCATGCTGAGGACGAAGCCGCCGCCCAGGCTCTCGATCACCTCCAGCGAGCCGAGGCGGCGCGCCGCGCGCTCGTCCAGCGGGTGGCCGGGATCGACGAAGAGATAGGCGTAGCCCTGCGCCGCCGCGCGTCCCACCCGGCCGCGGAGCTGGTGGAGCTGGCCCAGCCCGAACAGGTCGGGACGGAACAGCAGCAGCGTGTTGGCGCGCGGGATGTCGATGCCGGATTCGATGATCGGGGTGGCGACCAGCACGTCGCTCTCGCCCTCCACGAAGCCCATCATGGCGTCGTCGAGGTCGGCCTCGGCCATGCGGCCGTGGGCGACGGCGATGCGGGCGTCGGGCATCAGGCCGCGGATCCAGCCCTCCAGCGCCTTCAGGTCGGCGATGCGCGGGGTGACGCAGAAGGTCTGGCCGCCGCGGGCGCGCTCGCGCAGCAGGGCGGCGCGGGCGGTGCCCGGGTCGAGCGGGGCGACCGTGGTGCGCACCGGCCGGCGCCGGGCCGGCGGCGTGTCGATGACGCTGAGCCCGCGCAAGCCCGCCAGCGCCCCCTGGAGCGTGCGCGGAATCGGCGTGGCGGAGAGGGCGAGGCAATGGACGCCGCGCGTCCGCTGGCGCAGGAGCTGCTTCTGCCGGGCGCCGAAGCGCTGCTCCTCGTCCACCACCATCAGGCCGAGCGCGTGGAAGCCCACCTGTCTGGACAGCAGCGCGTGGGTGCCGACGACGATATGCACGGAGCCGTCGGCGAGGCCGGCGCGCACCCGGCCGGCGTCGGCCCCGGTCATCGCGCCGGTCAGCGGCTCCACCCGCAGGCCGAAGCCGGCGAAGCGGCGGCGGAACAGGTCGAGATGCTGGCGGGCGAGGATGGAGGTCGGCGCCATCACCGCCACCTGATGGCCGCAGAAGGCGACGGCGGCGGCGGCGCGCAGGGCGACCTCGGTCTTGCCGTAGCCGACGTCGGCGCACAGCAGATGGTCCATCGGCGAGCCCGTGCGCATCGCCTGCAGCACGGCTGCGGTGGCGCGGGCCTGCCCGTCCGTCAGGTCGAAGCCGAAGCGGGCGTTGAAGCGGCGCATGCGGTCGGCCGGCGGCTCGATCGCCGGGGCGGCCTCCCGCGCGCGGCGGCGGGCGGCGTGGATCAGGCCGCGGGCGGTCTCGCCGATCTCCTGCTCCAGCGCCTGCCGGCGCTCCTGCCAGGCCCCGCTCTTCAGGGAATCGAGCCGGGCGCCGGAATCGGCGGAGCCGTAGCGCCACACCCGGTCCATGTCGGCGGCGGGCACCAGCAGCCGGTCCTCGTGCGCGTATTCGAGGACGAGGAAATCCGCCGTCTGGTCGCCGCGCTCCACCGCCTCCAGCCCGACCAGCCGGCCGATGCCGTAGTCGAGATGCACCGCGAAGTCGCCGGGGGACAGCTCCGACGGCGCCAGCGGCGGGCGGGCGGCGCCGGCATCGCGGGCGGGACGGCGCGGGCTGGTCAGGACGGTGATGCCGTCGGCGACGAACGGTTCCGCCACCCGCAGCGGCAGCACGGCGCAGGAGCCGGGATCCGCGCCGTCCGGCCAGCGGTCGAGCACCGGCACCGGCCGGTCCAGCGCCCGGGCGGCGAGGCCGGCGAGGCGCTCGGCCTCCGGACGGCCGGCGGCGGCGATCAGCACCCGCGCCCCCTCCTCCACCAGGGCGGCGGTGCGGCGCAGCAGGGTCCGTTCGGTGCGCGGGGCCTCCGGCGCGCCGTCGTCGGGCTTGGCGGGCTTGGCGGGCGTGGCGGGCTCGGCGGTCTCCACCGTCAGGACGGTGCGGGCGGCCAGCAGGGCGTCGAGGGCCGCTCTGCCGATCATCCGGCGCTCGGGCGACGGCACCGGCAGGAGCCCGGCATCGCCGCGGCGGGACAGCCGGTCGTGGTGGGCCTCGGGGCAGGCCTCGGCAAGCTGCTCGTCGCGCGCCTCGATGCGGTCGCGCGCCCCGGCGTCGAGCAGGAGGGCGGCATCGGGCAGATAGTCGGGCAGCAGGACGCAGCGGTCGAAGGCGTTCGGCACCTGCAGGTCGAAGGCGTAGGGACGGCGCCCCTCCTCCAGCCGCCGGCGCAGGTCGGGCGGCAGGGCGCAGCCGAGCGCGGCGAGGGTGGCGAACAGCCGGTCGAGCGTCGCCGCGTCGGTGACGATCTCCGTCACCGGATGGAGCGTCACCTCCTCGATGGTGGCGATCGACCGCTGGGACACGGGATCGTAGAGGCGGATGTCCTCCACCACCCCCTGCGCGATGTCGCAGCGGATGGGCTGGTCGCAGTGGCCGGGGAAGACCTCGACCACGGCACCGCGGATCGCCGCCTCCCCCGGCTCGTCCACCCGCTCGTCCAGCACGTAGCCGGTGCTGGCGAAATAGGCGCGCCAGGCGGCCTCGTCGAAGGCCATGCCGCGGGCGATGCGGAAGCCGCTGCCGCGCCACGCCTCGGGCGGCGGCAGCCGCTGCAGGGCGAGGTCGGCCGAGGCGAGGACGAGACGCCCGCCGGGCGGCGGCGGCTCGGCCAGCGCGGCCAGGCCGGCGGCGCGGCGGCCGAGGATGGCGCGCGACGGCGCGGCGCGGTCGCCGGGCGCGCTCTCGTCGATCGGCAGCAGGACGACCTGGAGGTCCGGCGCCAGATCCCGGGCGAGACGGGCGAGGCGGCTGGCGCGGCTGTCGCTGCGGGCGAGGAAGAGCAGGCCGCCCGGCAGGCGGCGCGCCAGCCCGGTCAGGCGGAGCCCGAGCGCCCCCTCGCTCGGGACGGCGAGGGGGAACTGGCTTGGGCTGGCGTCGGGCATGGGGCGTCACCTCCGGGGAGCAGGGTTTCCGCCCGTCCGATATGGCGCGGGGGCCTTCGGTGCTGCAAGGGGGCCGGTGCCGCAAGCGGGCGCTGCGGCCGGCGATCACTGCGGCGCGTCGGCGAGGCTGAGGCGGGCGGCGGCCTCGCGGCGGGACAGGATCGCGCTGTCGCGGCCGTAGCGGCGCTGCCGCGCCCGCGGGACGGGATGGCGCTCGGTGAAGGCGGCGGCGGCGATGGCCACGGCGCCGAAGGCGGCCATGGCGATGCGGGCCTCCAGCGGCTCGCGCCGCAGCGACAGCGCGGCCACGAGGAATCCCGCCCCCTGCGCCGCGTCGAGCGCCAGATGCTGCTCCATGCTGAGGAGCGGGGCGGCCCCCCACTCATAGTCGGTGGCGAGCGCATAGGCCGCCGTTCCGGCGGAGGCGGCATGCATCAGCCGGCGGGTATCCCCCCGCCAGCCGAGCGCGGTCGGGGCGGCGGCCAGCAGCGCGGTCGCGGCCCAGTCGATCAGTCCGTGGATGCGGGGCGTCAGCGTCATGCCCCCGTCAACAGCGCCGCCCCGTCCGGCGTTGCGCTCCCCCTGAAGGAGGGGGGGTCAGACCCGGCGGGCGAGCGCCAGCAGGCCGCCGGCGCCGATCATCAGGCCGCCGGTCAGGCGGTTCAGCGTGCGGGTGGCCGACACGCTGGTCAGCCTGGCGGCCAGCCGGTCGCCGCCGGTGGCGTAGGCCATGATCCAGCCGAACTCGATCACCACCATCACCGCGATCAGCGGGACGAGCTGCGGGGCGAGCGGCGCCGCGGCGTCGATGAACTGCGGGAAGAGGGCGGCCATGAAGACCAGCGCCTTGGGGTTGCTGAAGGACACCAGCATCCCGCGCAGCGTCAGGCGCAGCGCGGTGCCCTCGCCGGTGGCCGCCGCGGCGCCGCGCCCGCCGCCGGCCTCGGCCGGGGCGCGCCAGGCCTGGATGCCGAGCCAGGTGAGGTAGGCGACGCCGGCCCAGCGCAGGATCTCGAAGGCGGTGACCGAGGTGGCGAGCAGCGCCCCCAGCCCCAGAGCCGACAGCGCCGCCATCAGGGCGAGCGCCAGGCACATGCCGAGCCCGCCCCAGGCCGCCCGCCGCGCCCCGAAGCGCAGGCCGAGGCTCATCGCCATCAGCATGTTCGGCCCCGGCGTGGCGGAGATGAAGAAGGCGGTGGCGGCGAAGAAGGCGAGGGTCTGCCAGTTCATCGGGGAGCGCTCCGGTTGGTGCGACAGATGATCACAGGCAGGGACGGTCGGGCAACCGCAACCGCTGCAGGTCTGCAGTGACGGGCGGGCGGCCCGCCCGCAGGCGTATACCCCCGTCTGCGGATGGCCGGGGCGGCGGGAAGCGGGTAAGGTCCGGGGCCGCGGCGCTCCGGTCGCCGTTCCAGCAGAGGGTCTCCCGATGGTCCGTGCCCTGCTCTCCGCCGCCGCTCTCCTGCTGCTCGCCGGTGCCGCCCTGGCACAGGCGCCGAGGTTCGAGCTGCCGATCGCCTGCGAGGTCGGGACGACCTGCTTCATCCAGAACCATGTCGACCAGGATCCGGGGCCGGGGCGGCAGGATTACGCCTGCGGGCGGCTGACCTATGACGGGCATGACGGGACGGATTTCCGCCTGCCGGACTACCGGATGATGGAGGCGGGCGTTCCGGTGCTCGCCGCGGCGGACGGGACGGTGCTGCGGGTGCGCGACGGGATGGACGACGTGAACGTCAACATCGTCGGGCGCGACAGGATCATGGATGTCGGGGGCGGCAACGCGGTGGTGATCGACCATGGCGGGGGCTGGCAGACCGCCTACCTGCACATGAAGCGCGGCAGCGTCGCGGTGAAGCCCGGCGACCGGGTGGCGGCCGGGCAGCGGCTGGGCCTCGTCGGGCTGTCCGGGCTGACCGAGTTCCCCCACCTGCATTTCGGTGTGCGGCACGGCGGCAAGCCGGTCGATCCCTTCGTCGGAGACATGCCGGCGACGGCCTGCGGCCAGCGCTTCGCCCCGCTGTGGAGCGACGCGGCGGCGAAGCAGCTCTCATACCGGGCGACCGCCGCGCTCGGCGCCGGCTTCTCCACCCGCGTGCCGGAGGCGGAGGCCGCGCGGCGCGGCGAGTTCGGCGAGGAGCGGCTGCCACGCGACGCCACCCTGCTGGTCCTGTGGTCGGACATCATGGGCGCCAGGGGCGGCGACCGCCAGCGCGTGCTGATCGAGGCGCCGGGCGGCAAGGTCGTGTTCGACAACACGGTGACCGTGCCGGGCGACAAGGCGGCCTGGTTCTCCTACCAGGGGATGAAGCGCCCGGCCACCGGCTGGCCGGCCGGCCCCTACCGCGGCACCGTCACCCTGACCCGCGACGGCGAGACGGTGGCGCGGCTGGAACGGACGCTGGCGACCGACTTCAGGTGACCGCTCCCCTCACGAGGCTGCCGGGGGGATGTCGTCGCGGATGCAGGAGACCTGATGGCCCGGCGCCACCTCGCGGATGTGGCGGGCCGAGGGCTCGGCGCAGGCGGGCATCGCGAAGGGGCAGCGGGTGCGGAAGACGCAGCCCGACGGCGGGTTCAGCGGGCTGGGGATGTCGCCCTCCAGCAGCATGCGGTTGCGCGGGGCGTCGGGGTCCGGCGTCGGGGCGGCGGAGAGCAGGGCCAGCGTGTAGGGGTGGCGCGGCCGCTCGTAGAGCGCGTCGGCCGGCGCCAGCTCCATCAGCCGGCCGAGATACATCACCGCCACCCGGTCGCTGACGTAGCGCACCACCGCGAGGTCGTGGGCGATGAACAGCACGGCGAGCCCCAGCTCCTGCTGCAGGTCGCGCAGCAGGTTGACCACCTGGGCCTGGACCGAGACGTCGAGCGCCGACACCGGCTCGTCCGCCACGATGAAGTCCGGCTCGACCGCCAGCGCGCGGGCGATGCCGATGCGCTGCCGCTGGCCGCCGGAGAACTCGTGCGGGAAGCGGTCCATGGCGTCGGCGGTCAGCCCGACCTTCTCCAGCAGGGCGGCGATGCGGTCGCGCCGGTCGGCGGCGGTGCCGATGCCGTGGATGACCAGCGCCTCGCCGATCACGTCGCGCACCCGCTGGCGCGGGTCGAGGCTGGCGTAGGGGTCCTGGAAGACGATCTGCATGCGCCGGCGCTGGGCGCGCAGCGCAGCCGGCGGCAGGGCGGTGATCTCCTGCCCGTCGAAGCGGATGGAGCCGCCCGACGGCTCGATCAGCCGCAGGATGGAGCGGCCGGCGGTGGTCTTGCCCGAGCCGGACTCGCCGACCAGCCCCAGCACCTCGCCACGGTGGAGGTCGAAGGACAGGTCGTCGACCGCCTTCACCCAGCCGACCGGGCGCTGCAGCAGGCCGCCGCGGATGGGAAAGCGCTTCTGCAGCCCGCGCACCTGGAGGAGCGGCTCCCGGAGGAGAGGTTGGGCGGTCATGACGTCTCCTTCCAGCGATGGCAGCGGACGCTGTGGTCGGGGCCGATCTGTTCCAGGGCCGGCTCGGCGGCGGCGCAGGCCGGCTGGGCATGGGCGCAGCGGTTGGCGAAGCTGCAGCCGGCCGGGCGGTCCACCGGGCTCGGCACCGTGCCGGGAATGGCGGCGAGACGGGTGGCGCCGGCCCGCCCCTGGCCGAGATTCGGCATGCAGGCCAGCAGCCCGCGGGTGTAGGGGTGGCGGGGCGCCTTGAAGAGGGAGCGCACGTCGCCTTCCTCCACCACCCGCCCGGCATACATCACGGCGACGCGGTGGGCGATCTCCGCCACCACGCCGAGATTGTGGGTGATGAAGAGGATGGAGGTGCCGGTCTCCGCCTGCAGGCGCCGCATCAGGTCGAGGATCTGCGCCTGGATGGTGACGTCGAGCGCGGTGGTCGGCTCGTCGGCGATCAGCAGGGTGGGGCGGCAGGCGAGCGCCATGGCGATCATCACCCGCTGCCGCATGCCGCCCGACATCTGGTGGGGATACTCGTCGAGCCGCCGCTCCGCCGCCGGGATGCCGACGGTCCTCAGCAGCGACAGCGCCTCGGCCCGCGCCGCCGCGCGGTCGAGCCGGCGGTGGTAGCGCAGCGCCTCGCCGATCTGGTCGCCCACCGTGTAGACCGGGTTCAGCGAGGTCATCGGCTCCTGGAAGATCATGCCGATCTCGTTGCCGCGGACCCGGCGCATCCCGCGCTCCGACAGGCGGGTGAGGTCGCGCACCTGCCCGTCGCGGCCGCGGAACAGGATCTCGCCGCCGGCGATGCGGCCGGGCGGCGACTGGATCAGCCGCATCACCGACAGGCTGGTGACCGACTTGCCGCTGCCGGATTCGCCGACGACGGCCAGCGTCTCGTTGCGGCGGACGGCGAAGGAGACGCCGTCCACCGCCTTCGACACGCCCTGGTCGGTCGCGAAGTGGGTCTGCAGGCCGCGGATCGAGAGGGTGGTGTCGGCGTCCATCGCCCGGCTCCTTCGTGCCGCGTCAGCGGGTGCAGCCGCGGGCGGCGACCGGCCATTCGCCGACGACCTCGCCGTTGCGGCTGGCCACCATGCGGTCGTGCAGGTTGCTGACCACGCAGACATGGTTGGGCAGGATGCGCACGCGCTCGCCGATCTCCGGCCGGGCGGCGCAGCGCGACAGGTCGACCACCGCATGTTCCTCGTTGAGGCGGGTGATGACCGCGTCGGGATAGTCGAGGATCAGGCCGAACCCCTCGCCCACCGAGGGGGCGACGCGGTCGCTCGACAGGGTCTTGGAGCCGCTGTCGAGCACGGCGCGGTCGGGGTGGGGCGGCTGACCACGGTCGCCAGCACATGCACGGCGCACTCCTCCAGCGTCGCGACCCCGGCGCCCACCGTGGCGCGGTCGTGGTAGATGTAGGTGCCGACTCGCAGTTCGGTGGCGCCGGCGACCTCGTGCGTCTCCCAGCAGCCGGGGGTGCCGCCGACCGACACGGTGGCGATGGGGATGCCGGCGCCGTCGAACAGGCTGCGCGCCTCGGCCACGAAGGCGGCGGTACGGGGGCCGCGCGGATAGGTCATCAGGCCGTGGAAGGCGAGCGGGCCGTTGCCGTCGGCGCGGCGGGCGAGCGCCAGCGCCTCCTCCGCCGACTGGACGCCGCAGCGGCCGTCGCCGCTGTCGAACTCGACGAGGATGCCGATCTCCACCCCCGCCTCGTGCGCCGCGGCGGCCACGGTGTCGAGCGCCACGGCGTTGTCGAGCGAGACGGTGAGGCGGGTCCGGCGCGCCAGTTCGGCCAGCGGCTTCACCTTGGCGGCGCCGACGATGGGATAGGTCAGCAGGATGTCGGCGCAGCCGGCCTCGGCCATCACCATCGCCTCGCTGATCTTCTGGCAGGTGATGCCGACGGCGCCCAGCGCGATCTGGCGGCGGGCGAAGTCGGGAATCTTGTGGGTCTTGATGTGCGGGCGCAGCGCCAGCCCATGCCGGTCGCAATAGGCCTGCATCTTGACCAGGTTGCGCTCGACCCGGTCGAGGTCGATGACGGGAACGGGGGTGTCGAGCTCTTCGACGCGCATGGGGGGCTCCGTTGAAAGGACGCCGGCCGGGAAAGGCCGGCGCCCGTTGCCATGGGGAGGTCGGGCGGGAGCGCCCGCTCCCGCGCCGGTCCCCTACGCCGCGGCCGGCAGGACGGCGACGCAGTCGATCTCCACCTGGATGCCGTTGAGCTGGCAGCCGATGGTGGTGCGGGCCGGCGGCTGGTCGGGGAAGAACTCCCTGTAGATGGCGTTGTATTCCTGGAAGCGGCCGAGGTCGGTCAGGTAGGTGTTGACCTTCACCACATGGGCGAGGTCGGTGCCGGCCGCCTGCAGGATGATCTCCAGGTTGCGCAGGGTCTGGCGCACCTCGCCGGCGAAGTCGGACGGCAGCGCGCCGGTCTCCGGATGGTGCGGCCCCTGGCCCGAGACGTAGACGAAGCCGTTGGTCACGATGGCGTGGCTGTACTGGCCGGCAGGCTTCGCCCCCTTGTCGGCGAAGATCGGCGTCCGGTTGGTCATGATCCCTCTCTTTATTATCTGAATACGGCGATGTCCGGCGAAAGACCGGGGTCAGGCGCGGGTCAGCGTGCGGCCGGGCCGCGCGCCGGTATGCCCGCCGTCGCGCAGCACGAAGCGGCCGGCGACGAGCACGTCGGTGATGCCGTGCGGCGGCAGCGTCGGATCCTGGAAGGTCGCGCGGTCGCTCACGTCGGCGGTGAAGAGGGTGAGGTCGGCGGCCATGCCCGGCCGCAGCAGCCCGCGGTCGGACAGGCCGAAGCGCTGGGCCGGCATGGAGGTCATGTGGCGCACCGCCTCCTCCAGCCGCAGGCCGTCCTCGCCGCGGACGGCGCGGGCGAGATAGCGGGGGAAGCTGCCGAAGGCGCGGGGGTGGGGCTTGCCGGTCTCGCGCGGCAGCCCGTCCGATCCCAGCATGTGCAGCGGGTGGCCGAGCGCCAGCGCGAGGTCCCGCTCGTCGAGCTGGAACATCACGATGTTGGTGCGGCCGCGGTCGGCGGCGACCAGCCAGGCGAGGGTGTCGAAGGGCGCCTCGCGCCGCGCCTCGGCGATCTCGGCCAGCGACAGCCCTTCGAGCGGGCGCAGGGCCGCCTCCGCCACGCCGCCGATGCGGACATTCTCCCAGCCGATCAGCCGGATCTTGGATTCCCAGCCGGGATCGCCAGGGGCGTGTCCGTCCTCGACGGCGCGGCGCAGCAGGGCGTGCCCCTCCTCGTGCGCGATCCTCGCCAGCAGGACGTCGACCCCGCCGGCCAGCGCCGAGGGGGGAAGGAGCTGCAGGATGGTGCTGGAGCCGGCCGGGTAGGGGTACATGTCGAAGCTGACGTCCACCCCGCCGCGCCGCGCGACCTCCAGCCGCTCGACCGCGCGGGGCAGGCTGCCCCAGTAGGGCCGGCCGGCCGCCTGCAGGTGGGAGAGCAGGCCGCTCGCCCCGCCGGCCTTCAGCAGGTCGAGGAACTCGTCCACCGAGGCGATCAGCCCGCCCTCGTAGGAGCGGACATGGGCGGTCAGCAGGGCGCCATGCTCCGCCACCACCCCGGCCAGCCGGACCAGTTCGTCGCGGTCGGCCCAGGCGCTCGGCGGATAGACGAGGCCGAGCGACAGGCCGTGCGCCCCCTGGCGGAGCTGGTCGGCGAGCAGCAGGGCCATCGCCTCGCGTTCGTCGGCGGTGGCGGGGCGGTTCTGCCAGCCCATCACCGCCAGGCGCAGGGCGGCGTGGCCGACCAGCGAGACGAGGTTGATGGCGATGCCGCGCCCGTCGAGTGCTGTGCGGTAGGCGGCGAAGTCGGCGAAGCTCTCCTCCTCCGCCACCGTGCCCAGCAGGTTGCCGAAATGCTCGCGCAGGGCGGGCGCGCTCAGCGTGGTCTGCGGGTAGAGGCCGAAGGAGCAGTTGCCGACCACCACGGTGGTGACGCCCTGGGCCACCTTCTCCGGCCGGCCGGGCTGGCGCAGGTAGATCAGGTCGTCGTGGGCGTGGGCGTCGATGAAGCCGGGGGCGAGGTAGCGGCCGGCGGCCTCCACCGGCTCGGCGCCGTCGGCCGCCAGCGTCGCGCCGACCGCGGCGATGCGGCCGTCGGCCACCAGCAGGTCGCCGGGGAACCAGGGGGCGCCGGTGCCGTCGATCAGCCGGGCGCCGCGGATCAGGATCGGGGAGGAACCCATCTCAGGTCACCTTCTGCAGCCGGGGGTCCAGCGCGTCGCGCAGCCCGTCGCCCACCACCTGGAGGGAGAGCACGGTCAGCACGATGGCGATGCCGGGGAACATCACCAGCCAGTCGGCCTGCTGGAAATACTGCTGGGCGCCGGCGATCATGTTGCCCCAGGTCGGGGTGGTCGGCGGCACCCCGACGCCGAGGAAGGACAGCGCCGCCTCGGTCAGGATGGCGTAGGCGAAGATGAAGGTCGCCTGCACCACGACGGGCGACAGCAGGTTCGGCAGGATGTGCAGGAAGACGATGCGCGGCGTGGTGGCGCCGAGCGCCGTCGCCGCCTCGACATAGGGCATCTCGCGCAGGACCAGGGCGGCGGCGCGCACCACGCGGGCGACGCGCGGCGTGTAGACGATACCGAGCGCCAGCACGACGTTGTAGAGCGACGGCCCCAGCGCCGCCATGAAGGCGATGGCCAGCAGGATGTCGGGAAACGCCATCAGCGCGTCGGTCAGCCGCATCAGCACCCCGTCGAGCGCCCGGACATAGCCGGCCGCCAGGCCGAGCAGCGTGCCGAGCGCCGTCGCGACGATCACCACCAGGATGCCGACCAGCAGCGAGATCTGCGCGCCCTGCATCACGCGGGACAGCACGTCGCGGCCGAACTCGTCGGTGCCGAACCAGTGGGCCGCGGAGGGCGGCTTCAGCCGGCCGAGGATGTCCATCTTCATCGGGTCGTAGGGGGCGGCCCAGGGGGCGGCGGCGGCCACCGCGAGGATGGCGCCGAGCACCACCATGGCGACCAGCACCAGCCGGCGGCGGAAGAGGCGGCGCAGCAGCAGGGCGAAGGGCGACCGGCTGCGCCGGGCCGGGCCGGCGGCGGGAAGGGCGGGTGCGGTGCCGTGGCCGGCGGGAAGGCTTGCCATGAGGACCCCCGTCGTCAGTAGCGGACCCGCGGATCGACCACCGCATAGAGCAGGTCGACCGTCAGGTTGATGAGGACATAGATGCCGGACACCACGAGCAGCGCGCCCTGGATGACCGGGTAGTCGCGGCGCAGCACGGCCGAGACGATCAGGTTGCCGACGCCGGGCAGGCCGAACACCGTCTCCGTCACGATGGCGCCGGCGATCATCACCGCCGCGGTCAGGCCGATGACGGTGAGGATCGGGATCAGCGCGTTGCGCAGCGCGTGCTTCAGGATCACCACCATCGGCGGCAGCCCCTTGGCCCGGGCGGTGCGCACATAGTCGTCGCCCAGCACGTCGAGCATCGAGGTGCGGGTGAAGCGCAGGATGAGGGCCGAGTTGGGGATGCCCAGCGCCACCGCCGGCAGCACGAGGTGGCGCAGCCGCTCCGCCAGCCCGGCGTCGGGCGGGCCGTAGCCGGCGACGGGGAACCAGGGCAGGTCGACCGCCAGATACTTGATGAGCGTCAGCCCGATCCAGAAGCTGGGGATGCTGGCCGCCAGCATGGCGAGGCCGAGCGCCGACTGGTCGATCCAGCGCCCGCGCATCGCCGCCGACAGGATGCCGACCGGCACGCCGATCAGCACGGCGATCGAGACGGACATCAGGGTCAGCAGGCCGGTCAGCTCCGCCCGTTCCGCCAGCGCCTGGGCGACCGGCCGGTTGAGGAAGATCGACTCGCCGAGGTCGAGGCGGGCGATGTCCGACAGGTAGATGAGGAACTGCGTCAGCAGGGGCTGGTCGAGCCCGAGCCGGGTCCTGAGGGCGGCGATGTCCTCCGGCGTGGCGGAGGAGCCCAGCATGACGGCGGCGGGGTCGCCGGGCACGACGCGGGCGATGATGAAGACCACCGCCGCGACGATCAGCATGACCACCATCATGCCGGCGAGCCGGCGCACGATGTAGACGAGCATGGGCGTGGGTCCGCAGGCCGGGTTTGGGGGCCGGGTTTTGAGGCCGGGTCCGGGGGCCGGGTCAGCGGGGAGGGGGACGCCCGCCGCACGCGGCGCGCGGGCCGGATGCGCCGGCGGGCTCCCCCTTGCCCCTTACTGGGTCAGGTCGACGTTCCAGAAGAACGGCCAGGGCGTGGGCGTGTAGTTCGCCAGCCTGGTGCTGGCGGCGGCGAGGTTGTAGAAGTCGCCGACCTTGATGCTCGGCACCTCGCTGTAGAACAGGGTCTGGATCTCCACCCACTTCTTCCGGCGCGCGTCGGCGTCGGTCTCGCGGTTGAAGGCGGCCAGCGCCTCGCGCTTGGCCGGGGTGTCCCACCAGCCGGGATAGGCCGGGTTCATCACGGTGATCAGCGACGGCTCGGGCACGAAGGTGTGGTAGGTGAAGAAGGCGTCCCACGCCTTGTCGTCGCTGCGGCGCTGCAGCAGGGTCGCCCAGTCCAGCACCTGCAGGTCGACCGTGAAGCCGGCCGCCTGGAGCTGGGCCTGCGCCACCAGGCTCATCTTGTAGAGGAAGTCGTACTGGGTGGAGGTCATGATGCGGATCGGCTCGCCCTTGTAGCCGGCGGCCTTGCGCAGCTCCGTCGCCTTGCGCGGGTTGTTGTCCTTGTAGGGCTTGGCGCTCGCCTCGTCGTAGTAGGGCGTGCCGGGGCTGTAGATCGAGCCTTCCGCCGCGAAGAAGGCGGGGTCGCCGAAGCCGGCCAGCAGCATGTCCGACGGGCCGAGCGCGGCGAGGACCGCCTGGCGGATCTGCGGGTTGGCGGCGACGCCCGTCCTGGTGTTCATGATCATCAGCGGGAAGCCGAAGGGCTTCACGACGATCGGCTTGACGGTGGCCGAGCCCTTGAAGCGGCCCTGCATCTCCGCCGGCAGGCTGTCGGCGAACTGGTACTGGCCGGACAGCACGCCGGCCACGCGGGTCGCGGCGTTGGGCACCGGGACGAAGCGCAGCTCGCCGATCCTGGCGCTGCGCGCCCCGCCATAACCGCTGGCCGGGCCGGCCGGCGAGGCGTAGCCGTCGTGCTTCACGAGGCGGATGTACTGGTCCGGCTTGTGCTCCAGCAGCTTGTAGGGGCCGGTGCCGACCAGGGACTTCAGCGGGTTGGCGCCGTCGATCACCGACTTCGGCACGATGGCGGCGGCCCCGTTGTTCATCGCCAGCAGGGCGGTCAGCGGGGCGAAGGGCTCCTTCAGCGTGATGACGACGGTCGAGGCGTCGCGGGCGGCGACCCCCTCCACCAGCGGGGCGGCGGTCTTGCCGCGCGGCGAGGCCTTCAGCCAGTGGTCGAGCGAGGCGGCGACGTCGTCGGCCGTCATCGTCGAGCCGTCATGGAAGGTGACGCCGCTGCGCAGCGGGATCGTGTAGGTCTTCCCGTCGGCCGACACCTGCGGCAGGGCCGCGGCGACCAGCGGGGTCAGCTTCCAGTCCTTGTCGAAGGTGAAGAGCGTCTCGAACACATGCTGGGTGATGATGCTGACGAGGTCGGAGGTGGTCCCGACCGGGTCGAGGGTCGGCGGCTCCCCGATCGTCGCGATGGTGACGACGGAGCCCGGCTGCTGGGCCAGGGCGGGACCGCCCGCGGTGGAGAGGGCGATGGTGGAGACGGCCGCGCCCAAGGCGGCGACGAACAGACGGCGCGAGAACGGTGTCACTTTCAGCCTCCCTTCCGCTTCTGCCCGATGCCCCGGACGGGTTGTCCAGTATTTCGGACTGCGGTCTTGTATTCCGGACATGAGAACGGTATACCGGACAAAGACCCCTGGCAAGCCGAAAATCCGCGTGGTAAGCGGTTGGTCGGGGCGAGGCTGCGCAGCCGGGCTGGGCGGCTGTCTGTACTGCGAGGCGGAACGCGATGAGGATCGAGCCGATGAAGACCGGACCGGATGCGGACAGGACCGAGGCCGGTCCGGCGGGCGCCGACGCGGCGGGGACCGCGAAGCCCGGCGGACGGGCGCGCGGGATCGACCGCGTGATCGCGCTGATGGAGCATCTGCACCGCCGCCGCAGCCCGACGCGCATCGCCGACATCGCGCGGGAGACGGGGACGCCGCGCTCCACGGTCTATGAACTGGTCAACACGCTGGTGGAGGCCCGCTGGCTGGAGCTGCGCGACGGCGACGGCACGGTCTATTTCGGGCCGGCCATGCATTATTACGGCAGCGACTATCTCGACAGCGTCGACCTGATCCGCAAGGCGCGCATCGAGGTCGCCCATCTCGCCGAGACGGTGGGGGAGACGGCGCAGTTCTGCACGCTGGAGGGCGACAAGTACCTCGTCGTGCTGAACGAGCCGGGGCGGCGCATGTTCCGCATCAGCTCCGAGATCGGAATCAAGGTGCCGATCCCCTGGACCGCGTCGGGCCGGCTGCTGGTCGACCATATGAGCGCGCAGGAGATCCTGGACTTCATCCCGTCCGGCGACTTCACCC
>NZ_CP029357.1:500000-672413 GCF_003130795.1 Azospirillum thermophilum | reverse complement strand
GACGCCCTGTCCGCCGGGCCGGGGGGACAGGATGTCCCCGGGACCGGTCGCGTCGAGGAACGGCAGCCCGCGATGCGCCTTGAGGTCGAAGGCCAGGTCCCGCCGCGCGCCCGGCCCGTCGCCGAACCAGCTTCCCTGCAGCCCGGCCCGCAGGACGGTGGTCCTGGCCGTGCTCTGCCGCGTGGAATGCCCCGGATCCCTGACGTCGTCGACGCTGATCCGGGAATTCTGGTAGGTCAGATCCGTCTCGGCGAACAGGCTGAAGCGCCGGCTCCTGACCACCGGATAGGTCAGCCCGATGCCGGTGGTGAACAGCATCCCGTCGTAGCCGACATAGCGCAGGAAATCGCCGGGGATGGAGCGGCCGGCCCCGAAGCTGCCGCGCAGCCGCAGGCCGGACGTTCCGATCGCGCGGTGCTGCCGTCGATCAGGCCGAAGACCTGCTCCCTGTTCAGCGTGTTGTAGGCGGTGAGGCCGATCTCATCGCCCTGGGTGATCAGGGATCGGAAGCGGACGCCCGCCGTGGCCTCCATCGGGCCGGTGAACTTGGAGGCGCGGTTGTCCAGGCTGGCCTGGTACTCCCGCTCGTCGACCGTGACGGAGGCGACGAGCTGCGTGCCGCCGACCTCGTCGCAGTCCGGCCGCAGGAAGACCTCCACCGATACGCCGGGGATGTCCTCGGCCAGCAGGATCTGCCGTTCGAGCGCAGCGGTGGTCAGCGACCCTTCGCTCTTCAACTGGTTGAGGTAGCTCTCTACGAGCGGAAAGTCGCTCACTCCCTTCAGCCGGCACCGCTCCGCCACGGCGGCGGACCGGCGATCACTGGCCGCCTTGTTGCCGGGAGACGGCAGCACGACGACGTCCCGCACCGTCGCGTTCACGATCGTCAGATGCAGGTCGGTCGCCTTTTCGTCCCCCGACCCGTCGCTGACCTCCTGTTCCGGTATCACGACGAGATTGAAGTCGTGCCCCTGCTCCCTCATGACCTGCTTGAGGATGTCGGAGAGCCTGAAGAGCTCCGCGACCGTCATGCAGGTGGAGCGCGCCGGCCCGGTCGCCTTTCTGCTCCGGCCAGGCGATGGCGGGAAAAGCCCGGGCGGGGCCCCCCCGGCAGCCGTTTCCGTCGCCGGCCTGCCCGGCGCGCCAGCGGCGCTCCACCTCGTCCCGGATGGCGGCGGACGGCGACCATGCCGGCTTCGTGCCGGGGACCGCGGAAGCGCCCATGACACCGATCACCACCCGGGAGACGTGCAGCCACGTCTTTGCGGCGTCATCGCCTTCGGAGATGGGGGTCCCCCGTCCGTCGGCGTCCTGCTGCGGCTTGATCCGCTCCAGCGTTGGTTGCCTGGTACCGGGATCGGTGAAGAGCAGAGGGGCCGGTGAAGAGACGGCGCCACCTCCGCACCGGCGCTGCCGACAGCGAGCCGGAGAGGACTGCGCAAAGGAGAACCCCGCGCAATAGGCAGGAGGATGACATTCGCATGCAAACCGATCCCGGCAGCCCCTGTCGCCAAGGTCATACGTAAAAAGACGCATGAGACTCTCCATGCACTCCACAGGAGAGTCAACGAAAATGAAAGTCTTCATCGGCATTGGAATAGTCTTCAGTTTCAACTATTGCCATCTGACTCGAGGTGATGCGTTATAATTCCTTGCATAGCCTGCGGCGGTATCGCCGCTTCTTTCATTCTTCGGCGGTATATAGAATTCTATCATTGCGTAATATTGTGGGCACCGAGCCATCGTCCACCAGCTAGAAGGCAGCAAAAGCTCCCGTCGACAGTGAGGTGAAGCGATAAAATCTTCCTGGATTTAGTCGTGATTTGTATCCAAATTTCGCAAGAATGCGCTCATGTCCATCTTTCGGACGCCAAGTTGACTGAGAGAGTTCAAAATACATACATAGTTATTCATCCAAAATTTTCCATCACAGGTTTTTGGCGGATCGCAGAAAAAACACCTGTGCTTCTTACCGGGCTGAGTATCATTGTGTGAAAGTTTCCCGTGAAGAGGCAATATGTTTTAGACGATGATCATTATGTACAGAATTCTATTTGCGCCGCCGGACTTCTTCATCGGTGTCGTGTTCGTATGCTTACAAGATCCGCATGACCGTTGACTGCTCTTTCCGATTTGGATACGGGTCCTGTCCACCTCTTATCGCCGACTGGGCCGCAGACAGGAGCACGGGCATGCGCAAGGCAACTCTGGCGGTCGTCACCGGGGCTGCGTTCCTCGTCATTTCCACCGCCACGCCGAAGGGCACGCCGGGGGCCACGGCTGTTCCCGCCACCGTCCCTTCCGCGACGGCGGAGGCGGAGGCGGCCGGAAAGCCGGCACCCCAGGCGGAGAAGCCGGTGGAGGTCAACGGCTTCCGGTCGGTCCGTTTCGGCATGACGGAGGAGGAGGTCCGGAAGACCGCCGCCAAGGATCTCGGCATCAAGCCGGAGGCGCTGAAGGCCGAGGACAATCCGCTGGAGCGGACGCGTGTCCTGACGGCCCGCGTCGCCGACCTTCTCCCCAAGACCGGCAGCGCCAGGGTCGCCTATACGTTCGGCCATTCCAGCAGGAAGCTGATCCAGGTGACCATCAAGTGGTCCAAGGCCCTGGATGCCTCGATCACGTCGGAACACCTGCTCGGCAATGCCGGGCTGCTTCGCGACTATTTCCTGCAGCAGGGGTTCAAGCCCGAAAACGTCGTGGTGAACCGCCCTGCGAACGGTGGCATCGTCGTGTTCCGCGGCCTGGACCCGCAGAATCGCATGGTGCTGCTCACCCTGGCCGCCGAGCCCCAGGCCGGTGCCGAAAAGCGGGACCCCGTCTGGTCGGAGCTGCAGATCGCCTATGTGGCGGACCCGGTGAAACCCGATGTCTACCGCATCCCGCCCGGGCAATTCTGAACGGGCCGCTTCGGCATCGCCGCGGGCGCGGCGATCGCCGGCCGCCGGAACCACGGCCGGCCCGTCCGGTTCTGGTGGGGGAAGCGGGTGGGGACGCATGGCATGGCATTGGAACTCGACTGCCTGATCGTGGGAGGTGGCCCCGCCGGACTGACCGCGGCCATCTATCTTGCGCGCTATCGCCGGACCGCGCTGGTGGTCGACGAGGGCAAGAGCCGCTGCTCGTGGATTCCCTCCTCGCACAACCATGCCGGATTTCCCGAGGGGATCCACGGGACGGACCTGCTCGACCGGATGCGCGACCAGGCCCGGCTTTACGGCGCCCGCATCGAGACCGGCTCGATCGCCTCGGTCCGCGAGGCCGGCGACCGCGCCGGGTTCGTGGCGAAGACCGCCGACGGGCGGGTGATCGACACGACGGCGGTCATCCTGGCGACCGGCGTCATCGACGACCAGCCGCGGCTTCCCGACCTCTATGACGCGGTTCAGCGCGGCCTCATCCGGGTCTGCCCGATCTGCGACGCCTACGAGGTGATCGACCGCCGCATCGCGGTGATCGGCCATGGCGCCCACGCCTTCCGCGAGGCGCAGTTCCTGCGCACCTACAGCGCCGACGTCACGCTGCTGACGCTCGGGCGCCGCATGGAACTGACGGAGGAGGAGAAGGCCGCGCTGCGCGACGACGGCATCACGCTGGAGGAGGAACCGGTCGAGGCGGTGGTGACCGAAGGCGGCCGGATCACCAAGGTCATCCTGCGCAGCCGGCGGGAGCTTGCCTTCGACACGCTCTACTCGGCGCTGGGGACGCTTGCCCGCTCGACGCTCGCCGGGCAGGTGGGGGCGGCGATGGACGGGGGCGGCCGGCTGATCGTCGACGGCCACCAGCAGACGTCCGTTCCCGGCTTCTATGCGGCGGGCGACGTCGTTTCCACGCTGAACCAGATTTCGGTCGCCATGGGAGAGGCGGCGAAGGCCGCGACCGCCGTCCACAACGGGCTGCGGCGGCGCACCGGCTGAGACGGGCAGGCCGAAACCGGCACCCCGTCAGATCATGCCGATCAGCAGAAGCGTCAGCGGAACAATGACGCGCAGCAGCAGCGCGGTTTCCAGAGGTGAGGAGGTCACGGCAGCCCTCGAGCCAGGATCGGTGGAGATGGTCAACTAATATATCAGAATTGGGACAGATCGGGATCACGGCGGACAGGGCATTCTGTCGCAGCCCTGCGCCGTCTTTCTTGCCGCAGTCTGCCGGTCGGCGGCCAAGCATACAAGATACATTCGGTAGACTGTGGCCGGTATGGAAAAGAAAAATGGCGGATGTCCGCGCGACATCCATTTCGTAACGCTGCTGAAAACATGTGAGAGCGCTACGATCTCATCATCTTGTCTGCATCATATTCAGCAACAGCGCTATGACGCACTGCAACATGACGATGCAAGCCATGCAGACTCGGCAGATCGGGGAAAGGATGACTGCTGGCATCATTGTCATCGCCGATGACAAGCGCGTCGCAGAAGACGCCCCGCCCATCGCACGACATATGAGGAGTTGGAGACAATGAACACCCGTCATTCGGTTGCCCGCGCCCTGATCGCCGGTGGTTTCGCCCTGGTGTCCCTGCTGGCCGTCGCCGCCAGCGCCGCGGTGACCGCCACCACCCCGGCCGCCGCGGTGACCATGGGCGAGGTGCTGAGCCCGGAGCTGTTCCAGTTCAACTGAGCGGACGCCGGCAGCGGGCCGGCCGGCCGGCGCGAGCTGAGCGCATGAAAAAACCCCCCGGACGGTGCCCGGGGGGTCTTCAGTCGGTGGCAAGAGATGGCGGTCAGTCGGCGCCGGCGATACTGGCGGAAACCGGGCCGGTGGCCGTGCCGCGGCGCTGGCCCAGGACCAGGGCGATGATCGCGAAGGCGGTCAGGTCGAACACCGTCAGGCAGGCGAACAGCGGCTCGTAGCCGATGGTGGTGGCGAGCTGGCCGATGATCAGCGAGAAGATCATGCCGCCGAGATAGCCGGCCATGCCGCCGAAGCCGGTCGCCGTGGCGACGTCCTGCTTCTCGAAGGTGTCGGTCACCAGGGCGTAGAGCAGGCTCGACAGCATCTGGTGGGCGAAGGCGCCGAGGGAGAACAGGAAGATCGCGGCGATCGGGCTGACGGCGAAGCTGATGAGCGCCGGGCCGACCATGCACACCGCGCCGACGCCGACGCCGGCGATGCGGGAGTTGACCAGCGACATCCTGAAGCGCTTGACGAAGAACGGCGACATGTAGCCGGACAGGATGCAGCCGAGGTCGCCGAACAGGAAGGGCAGCCAGGCGAACAGGGCGAACTGCTTGATGTCCATGCCCCGCGTGCTGACCATGTAGAGCGGGATCCAGAAGCTGAAGGTCTGCCAGGCCGGCTCGGTCAGGAAGCGGGCGGCGGCGATGCTCCAGAACTTGCCCTTGCCCAGCACGCGCTTCACCGACGGCTTGGGAAGCTCGACATGCTCCTGGCCGTCCAGGATGTACTGGTGCTCTTCCTTGGACAGGCGCGGATGGTTCTCCGGGTTGCGGTAGAGGGCGAACCACAGCAGCGACATGCCGACGCCCAGCAGGCCGGTGACGACGAAGGCGACGCGCCAGTCATAGGTCACCGACAGCCAGATGACGAAGGGCGGGGCGACCATGGCGCCGATCGAGCTGCCGGTGTTGAACCAGCCCGTGGCGATCGAGCGCTCCTTGGCGGGGAACCACAGGGTCGAGGTCTTGACGCCCGACGGCATGGCCGCCGCCTCGCTGACGCCCAGCAGGCCGCGGAAGAAGGCCATCGACTGCCAGCCGCCGGCCAGCGCGTGCATCGACGCGGCAAGGCCCCAGACCATGGCGAACATGGCGTAGCCGAGCTTCAGGCCGATCAGGTCGGTGATGTAGCCGGCGACCGGCTGCATCAGGCTGTAGCAGAGCTGGAACGCGCTGACGACGAAGGAATACTGCTCGGTAGAGAAGTGCAGCTGTTCCTTGAGCTGCGGAGCCAGAATGCCCAGCGTGTTGCGATCGATGTAGTTGACCACGGTGCCAAGCATCATCAGGGCAAGAATCTGCCACCGCAAGCCACGGATCTTTTTCATTTCATCCTCACTTTCCTGTCCTCGACAGGATGCCGATGCTCGCTTGCCGGCCGTCTTCATAAGGGTCGGAGCGCTGCGACGGTGTCTTTGCGCCCTCGATGGGGCGCCACGCCTCGCTGGCGGAGTTATATTAATATACTAGTGTACATCACAAGCGCTGTTTCCGGGCCGGCGCGGCCTTCGGCCAAAATGTCGCAGGGCGAGTGTGGATAATTCGCAGACGCGGCAGCACCAAGCGTTAAGTCCCTGAACAACTTGATATTGCGCTGCCGCATGACTGCCCGAGGCCCCGTGCCGGACCGCCAGGACCCGGCCCGCCGCGAAGGAGGGTGCGGCGGGATGTGCGTCATTTTGGCCCCGGCTCCGTCCGCGTGCCGATCCGCCCTTGCGGCCCATTCTAATATATTAGTATTCTTCCCCTGTCGGCCGGACCTGCCTCGGGCCGGCGGTTCTCTCCCTTGTGTCTGAAGGACGCTCCGAAATGACCTCGCTGAACCGAGAGCTGCTGACGGGTGGCGCGCTTGACGCCGCGCATACGCCCGGCGCCCCTGTCCTGCCGGTGACCGTGCTGCAGATCGGCGACGGCAACTTCCTGCGCGGCTTCGTCGACTGGATGATCGACATCGCCAACGGCCAGGGCCTGACCCGGGCCGGCGTCGCCGTCGTGCAGCCGCTCGACCGCGGCATCGCCGACCTGCTGCGCCGCCAGGACCATCTCTATACCGTCCTGCTGCGCGGGATCGAGGACGGCCGCGAGGTCGAGGCCCGCCGGGTGGTGAGCTGCGTGTCCGACGCGCTCAACCCCTATGCCGACTGGGCGCGGGTGATGTCGTACGCCACCTCCCCGGTGCTGCGCTTCGTCGTGTCCAACACCACCGAGGCCGGCATCGCCGACGTCGAGGAGGCCTACACCCCGCAGTCCTGCCAGGAGAGCTTCCCGGCGAAGGTCGCCGCGCTGCTGCACGCCCGCTATACAGCTCTCGGCGGCACGCCGGAGAGCGGACTCGTCTTCCTGCCCTGCGAACTGATCGAGGCCAACGGCGCCAACCTGAAGCGCATCGTGCTGGCCCATGCCAGGCGCTGGGGTCTGGAAGCCGGCTTCATCGCCTGGGTCGAGCGGCACAACCACTTCCTGAACACGCTGGTCGACCGCATCGTCCCCGGCTATCCGCGCGACGAGGCGGCGGCGCTGTTCGGGCGCTGGGGCTATGAGGACCAGCTCACCGTGGCCGGCGAGCCCTTCCATGTCTGGGTGATCGAGGGGCCGGCCGCGCTGGCCGAGGAGCTGCCGCTGCACAAGGCGGGGCTGAACGTGGTGTGGACGGACGACCTGCAGCCCTACCGCACCCGCAAGGTCCGCATCCTGAACGGCGCCCACACGGCCAGCGCGCTCGCCGCCTATGTGGCGGGGATCGACACCGTGAAGGGCATGATGGACGACCCGACCGTCGCGGCCTACCTGAACCAGGTGATGTTCCGCGAGATCGTGCCCTTCGTCCCGCTGCCCGAGGCCGAGCGCCAGCAGTATGCCGCGACCATCATGGAGCGCTTCGGCAACCCCTACATCCGGCACGAGCTGATCTCGATCGCGCTCAACTCGGTGTCGAAATGGCAGGTGCGGGTGCTGCCGAGCCTGAAGGACTGGGTCGCCGCCCATGGCGAGGCGCCGGCCGGGCTCAGCTTCTCGCTGGCCGCGCTGCTGCGCTTCTACCGCGGGACGATGGCGGACGGCGGCTGCACCGGCACGCGCGACGCCGGCAGCTATCCCATCCGCGACGATGCCGAGGTGATCGCGGCGCTGAGCGCCGCCTGGGCGGCCCACTCCGGCGACGCGGCCGGGCTGGTCGGAGCCGTCCTGGCCGACCAGCGCCTGTGGAAGGAAGACCTGACCCGCGTCCCGGGCTTGGCTCGCAGCGTTGCGGAGAGCCTCACAGCCATCGATGGCAAGGGTATGATGGGCGCCATGGCGGATCTGGTCGCCCGGTGACGGAACCGGCTGCCGGGCGCAGGGGACCCGGCAGTCGTGCGCGTGGTCCGGCGGCCGGGAGGCATGGGGACGGTCTTCCGGTTGCCGGACCGCAGTGCGGTCGAGGATAAGGGACGATGGCAACAGCACCGGCGAAGAAGCGGGTTCGGCGCGGGACCCAGAGGATCACGATGAGCGACGTGGCGGACGCTGCCGGCGTGTCCGCCAGCACCGTCTCGCTCTATCTGCGCCGGCCGGAGGCGGTGTCGCCCGAACTGGCGGAGCGGGTGGCCCGCACCATCGAGCAGATGGGCTATGTGCCCAACCTCGTCGCCGGCAGCCTGGCGGCGGCGCGCAGCCGGACCATCGGGGTCATCCTGCCCTCGATCCTCAACTCCTTCTTCGCCGAGACCTACAACACGCTGCAGGGGCTGTTCCGCCACGCCCAGTACCAGACCCTGCTGGGCGTCAGCGAGTTCAGCGAGGAGGAGGAGGAGACGCTGATCCGTGCCTTCCTCGCCTGGTCGCCGGCGGCGATGGTGGTGACCGGCTTCCACCACACCGAGCGGACGCGGGCGATGCTGAGCTCCTGCGGCGTGCCGGTGGTGGAGATGTGGGACATGCCGTCCGAGGACAAGCCGGCGGTCGCCATGAGCGTCGGCTTCTCGCATTTCGAGGTCGGCCGGATGCAGACCAGCCACCTCTACGACCAGGGCAGCCGCAAGGTCGCCTATATCGGGGCGGCGCTGCGGCAGGACATGCGGGTGCGCAGCCGCACCGACGGCTATGAGGACGAGGTGCGGCGCCGCGGCCTGCACGAGCCGATCGCCTTCACGGTGCCCGATGCGGCCTCCACCGGGGTCGGGCGCTGGCTGATCGACGAGATCCTGGCCGTCCACCCGGACATCGACGGGGTGGTCTGCTCCAACGACGCGCTGGCGCTGGGCGTGCTGTTCGAGGCGACGCGCCGGTCCCTGCGGGTGCCGGAGGATCTCGCCGTGGTCGGGTTCGGCGACCTGCCGTTCAGCGACTCCTGCCCGCCGCCGCTGACGACGGTCCGCCCGCCGCAGCGCGAGATCGGCCGCCTGACCGCGACGCAGATCCTGGCGAGCCTGTCGGGCACCCGGATCCCGCCGATCCACTACAATCTCGGCTGCGAACTGGTGGTGCGCGGCAGCACCCGCCCGGTGTCCGCTCAGTGATTGCGCGGGCCGGCCGGCGGCGCGTCCGGCGCGGCCTGCGGCAGGAAGGACAGCGCGGTGCGCAGGATGGCCTGGATGTCCGGGCTGTCGGCGTTGGGCAGGGCCTGCCCGACATTGCCGATGATGGTGCGCACCGTGTCCGACGGGACGCCGGCGGCGACCGCCAGGGCGGCCAGCGCCGCGTTGACCGCCGTCAGGGCGACGATCTGGCCCTGGAGCGAGTCCCGCGTGTCCTCGACGGCGGCGGCCAGCGCCTCGTGGCTGCGCCGTCCGGTGTTGGCGATGTCCTTGATCGCATTGGACATGGTCATCACGGCGTCGCGGACGGACTCGAACTCTTCGCGGGAAACGGGACGGGACGTGGGGTCGCTCAAGGACCGGCTCCTGGGTTGGGATGGGCAGGGCCCCTACTCCTACAACAGATGTCCGCCGCTTTGGGTGCGGCTTTCTCAGCGGGGCCGCCGTCACCCTGCCGGACCTATCCCCGCACGGCACCCCGGTAGGCCGCCGACAGGGCGGCGAGGGCGTCGCGGCCGCGGCCGTCCCGCACCCGGGTGTGCAGCAGGACCGGCAGGCGCGGCAGATCGGGCAGGCCGAGCCTGGAGCCGACGTCGACGGCGCCGAAGGGCAGCATCCGCGGCGCCAGGGCGGCGACGCCGAGCCCGGCCATCACCGCCGCGACGACCGCCGCGACCCCGCCGCCGACGAAGATCTCCATCCAGGGCACGCCCGCCCTGTCGAGAAGCTGCCCGGCCATCATGCGCACCCCGCAGGGTTCGGCGAGCGTGGCGAGCGGCAGCGGTTCGCCCGCGCGGTGCTGCCAGCCCGGCGCCGCGAACCAGCCGAACTTCTCTTCGGTGATGACCTCGCCGTCGCAGCGCCCGAGATGCTGGCGGACGATCACCGTGTCGAGTTCGCGCCGGTCGAAGGCCGGCAGCAGGTCGCCGGAGGACGCGATCCGGATCTCGATCAGCAGCTGCGGGTCCTGGGCGTTCATCCGCGCCACCAGGGCCGGCAGCTCCGGCCCCGCGACATGGTCGCTGATCCCGATGGTCAGGCGCTGGCGCGCGCCCGCGACCGCCGCCAGCGCGCGATCGTGGGCCTCCAGCAACTCGCGGGCCTGATCGACGAAGGCGGCGCCCCGCGCCGAAAGCTGCACATGGCGGGGCGTGCGCTCCACCAGCCGGCAGCCGAGCCTGTCTTCGAGCCGCTTCAGCTTCAGGCTCACCGCGGCCTGGGTGGTCCGCATGGCCTCGGCCGCCCGCGTGAAGCTGCCGAGCTCGGCGATCCGCAGGAAGGCCTGGACGGCATCCAGGTCGAGGGGACGCTCAGCCATTTCCAATCATTATCACTGATATTGAAACCGATAGCGTTCAAAAATAGCCGGTCGCCGCCTATTGTCGAGTCTCACCAACAGGGAAGGGACCGACGATGCCGCTCCTTCACATCTCGCTGCGTGCCGGAAAGCCGGAGGCGTACCGGCAGGCCATCTTCGACGGCGTCTATCTTGCGCTGCGGGAAACCTTCGACGTCCCGGAGGACGACCAGTTCATGACGATCACGGAGCATGACCCGGCGAATTTCCGCTACGGCGCGTCCTATCTCGGCGTCGCCAGGAGCGACGACCTGGTGTTCATCCAGATCACGGCGAACGACACCCGCAGCGTCGAGCAGAAGAAGGCGCTGTTCCGGCGCATCGCCGACCGGCTCGGCGAGAGCCCCGGCATCCGGCGGGAGGACGTGTTCATCAACCTCGTCGAGGTCGCCAGGGAGAACTGGTCGCTCGGCCTCGGCGTCGCGCAGTACGCGTGAGGGGCGGCGGGCCACGGCGGCCGGCCGCCACCTCGCAAGGCCTTACAGCACCAGGGCGGCGGCGGCCCAGACGGCCAGGGCGCCGACCGTCCCCTGCACCAGGGTTCCCAGCGTCTGCAGCCGGTAGCCGTCGCGCGTGGTCATGTTCGAGAACTGGGTGACCACCCAGAAGAAGCTGTCGTTGGCGTGCGAGACCACCATCGCCCCGGCGCCGATCGCCACGGTCACCAGCGCCTTGGCGGTGTCGCTGTCGAGCCCCAGCGCCGGCAGCAGCGGCGCCGTCAGGCCGGCGGTGGTGATGATCGCGACGGTGCTGCTGCCCTGCGCCGTCTTGATGCCGGCCGCCACCAGGAACGGCAGCCAGATCCCGAGGTTGGCGCTCGCCAGGCTCTCGCCGATGATCTTGGCGATGCCGGAGTTCTGCAGCACCTTGCCGAACGCGCCGCCGGCGCCGGTGATCGTGATGATGATCGCCGCGTCGATCACGGCCTGTCCCACCCAGCCGGAGGTGGACAGCATCTCCCGCGTCAGCCGCTTCGGCAGCATCAGCGCCAGCCCGACGCCGATCAGAAGCGCCACGACGGGCTGCCCGAGGAAGGACAGGACGGGCACGAGGCCGCCGGTGCCGAAGGGCTTGGCCGGCAGCTCGGCGATGGAGCGGAGCACGATCAGCAGGATGGGGACCGCGATCGGCACCAGCGCCTTGCCGGCCGACGGCGCATCCGCATCGGCCTGCGGCGCGTCGCGGGCGGGATCCTCGTCGGGACGGTAGGGATCGATCGGCACGCGCGCCGCGAACAGGATGGCGAACAGCCAGCCGGCGGCGGTAGCGACGGCGCCGATCGCCATGCCCCACAGGATGACGAGCCCGAGGTCGGCGCCGAGGATGCCGGCCGCGGCCACCGGCCCCGGGGTCGGCGGCACCATGGTGTGGGTGGCGTAGAGCCCGAGCGACAGCGCGATGGCGGTGGCGGCGAGGCTGATGCCGGCCCTGCGCGCCACGGCCTTGTTCAGCGACGACAGGATGACGAAGCCCGAATCGCAGAACACCGGGATGGAGACCAAGTAGCCCATCACGGACATGGCCAGCGGCGCGTTCCTCTCCCCGGTGATGCGCAGGATGCCGGCGGCGAGCCGGAAGGCGCCCCCGGACTTCTCCAGGAAGATGCCGATGATGGTCCCGGCGATGATGACGATGCCGATCGACCCGATGGTGCCGCCGAACCCCTCGTTCACCGATTTCACCACGTCGGCCAGCGGCATGCCGGACAGGATGCCGAAGCCGAACGCGGTGATGAGGAGCGCCAGGAAGGGGTGCAGGTTCAGCCGCGCGGTGGCGAGCACGATGAAGGCGATGGACAGCAGCAGAAGAAGGACCAGCAGCATGGTGCGCCTCCCAGGCAGCAAGGATGTCCAGGCGTATCATGCCGGTCGGGGCCTTGTCCCGTCTCCGGTGGGGGGCGGCCCGATGGGGCTTGCCGCCCTCGGAGATCCTCCCTTGTCGGAGAGTCCCGCCATCACCGCCCCGCGGGGGAGGCCTGCCCGCCCTTCGCGGCGGCCGGCGGGTCCTGCTCGATGATCCATGCCTGCCGGTCGAGGTCGAGATCGGCGAAGTGCGCGGCATCGAACACCGGCGCCGTGATGCCGGCGGCGACCTGCCGGTCATAGTCCCGCAGGATGCGCATTCCGACCCGGAACAGCATCGCCAGCGCCGCGAGGTTGACCAGCGCCAGCAGCCCCATGGTGAGGTCGGCGAAGGCGAAGACGGTGCTGAGGTCCTGCTGCGACCCCCACATGACGAGGATCAGCGTCAGCACGCGGTAGACGGTGAACAGGGTCCGGTTCTCGTTGCTGAAGAAGTTCAGGCTGTTCTCGCCCAGGTAGTAGTTGTAGATGATCGACGTGAAGGCGAAGAGCATCAGCGCGACGCTGACGAACGACCGCCCCCATTCGCCCACCACGCCGGCCAGCGCCGCCTGGGTCAGCGCGACGCCCTTCAGGTCCGATCCCGGCTGGTAGACGTCCGACAGCAGGATGATGAAGGCCGTGCACGAGCAGATGACGAGGGTGTCGATGAAGACGCTGAGCGCCTGCACCACGCCCTGCGCGCCGGGATGCTTCACGTAGGCGACCGCGGCGACGTTGGGTGCGCTGCCCAGCCCCGCCTCGTTGGAGAACAGGCCCCGCCGGACCCCCAGCGTGATGGCGGCCCCCATGGTGCCGCCCACCGCCGGCTCCAGCCCGAAGGCGCTCTTGACGATGAGCGCCAGCACGCCGGGCACGGCGCCGGCGTTCATGACGATCACCACCAGCGTCATCGCGATGTAGCCCACCGCCATGACGGGCACCACGATGTCGGCGACCTCGGCGATGCGCCTGACGCCGCCGAAGACGATCAGACCGACGACGGCGACCAGGACGATGCCGGTGACGAGCGGCGGCACGCCGAAGGCGTCCGCGACGGACGTCGCGGTGGTGTAGGACTGCAGCGCGGTGAAGCTGAAACCGAAGGTGACCAGCAGCAGCACCGAGAACAGCACGGCCAGCCAGCGCATCTTCAGCCCGCGCTCGATGTAGTAGGCCGGTCCGCCCCGGTAGGTGCCGTCCGGCTCGGCGATCTTGAAGAGCTGCGCCAGGGCGCATTCGAAGAAGCTGGTGGCCATGCCGATCAGGCCGATGATCCACATCCAGAAGACCGCCCCCGGCCCGCCCAGCCCGATCGCCACCGCGACGCCCGCGATGTTGCCGGCGCCCACCCGCCCGGCGACGCTGAGCATCAGGGCCTGGAAGGAGCTGAGGTGTCCCGGCTGGCGCCGGAACGCCTCGACCAGCGTGCCGAACATCCGCCCGAAATAGCGGAACTGCACGAACCGCGACGCCACCGTGAAGGCCAGCCCGATCGCAACCAGCACGATGGTCAGGACATGGTTCCACAGCAGGTCGTTCAGGACACCAAGCATGACGGTCACCCCCGGATTTTCGGCCGCGTGCGGCCGGATTGTGCTCGATAACGCGCCAGGGGCCCCGATGTGCCGGCAGGCGGCCGGAGCAGGAGCCGCACCGATGCCTTGGACGGCAGCAGGGAGCGGTGCCATAGTCGGTGTCCGCCACCGGTGAAGGAGCATGGCCGTGACGCTGGAACTCTGGATCGTCTACGCCCTCGCGGCGATCGGGCTGTCGCTGACGCCGGGGCCGAACGGCCTCCTGTCGCTGACCCACGGGGTCCGCTTCGGCTTCGCGCGGACCGTCTTCACGATCCTCGGCGGCGTTCTCGGCTTCATGGTGCTGATCGCCGCCTCGCTGGCCGGCATGGGCGCCCTGCTGGCTGCCTCGGAGACCGCCTTCACCATCGCCAAGTGGATCGGCGCCGCCTATCTCGTCTATCTCGGCATCCGGCTGTGGCGGTCGCCGGCCGCGACGGTCGAGGCCGGCGAGGACGGCCCGGCGGTGCGCCGGGACGGGCCGGCGCGGCTGTTCGCGCAGGGCTTCCTGGTCGCCGTGTCGAACCCCAAGGCGCTGATCTTCTTCGCCGCCTTCCTGCCGCAGTTCATGGTGCCGGGCGCCTCCTTCTGGCTGCAGCTCGGCGTGCTCGGCGGCACCTTCGCGGTGACGGAGCTGTGCTACGAGCTGGTGCTGGCCGGCATGGCGCAGCGCATCGCCCCCTGGCTGACGCGCCATGGCCGCTGGTTCAACCGGGTCACAGGCGGCACCTTCGTCGGCATCGGCGGCCTGATGGCGACGGCGAGCCGGGGCTGACGTCCGCCCGGATATCCGATAGCCTCGGGGGCCAAGGCCTGATAAACGCAACGGGTCGTGCGACGACGGGAGAGATGGACCGGCCGCAGCGCGGCGGGAATGACGGGCAATAGGGCGGGGAGGGTACCATGAGGGGGCTGATGCGATCGCGGACGGCTGTGGGCCGCACCGCCGTCGGGCAGCCGGCCGCCGCCCCGGTGCAGGCCGTTCCGGTCGGGGCCGCCCCGCAATCCCGTCCGTCCTCCGGGCCGGCATCCGCGACAGGGGCGGCAGAGGTCCGGCTCCAGGTCCGCAACGTCTACAAGATCTTCGCGAAGAATCCCCGGCCGGCGCTCGACCTGCTGAGGCAGGGGGCCGACAAGGCGGAGGTGCTGGAGAGGCTGGGGGTCAATGTCGGGGTGGTGGACGCCAGCTTCGACGTCCGGTCCGGCGAGGTCTTCGTCATCATGGGGCTGTCCGGCTCCGGCAAATCCACCATGATCCGCCTGCTGAACCGGCTGATCGAGCCGACCGCCGGCGCGATCGCGCTCGACGGCCGCGACCTGGTGGCGATGTCGCAGGCCGAACTGATCGAGGCGCGCCGGCGCGACATGGGCATGGTCTTCCAGTCCTTCGCGCTGCTCCCCCACCTGACGGCGCTGGACAACGCCGCCTTCGGGCTGGAGGTCGCCGGGGTGCCCAGGGCGAAGCGGCGCGCGGAGGCGATGTGTGCGCTGGAGCAGGTCGGGCTCGGCGCCTATGCCCACCGCTATCCCGGCGAGATGTCCGGCGGCATGCAGCAGCGCGTCGGCCTCGCCCGCGCGCTGGCCAACAATCCGACGATCATGCTGATGGACGAGGCGTTCTCCGCCCTCGACCCGCTGATCCGCACCGAGATGCAGGACGAGCTGCTGCGGCTGCAGCGCGAGCACAAGCGGACCATCGTCTTCATCTCCCACGACCTGGACGAGGCGATGCGCATCGGCGACCGCATCGCCATCATGGAGGGCGGGCGGATCGTGCAGGTCGGCACGCCTTACGACATCCTGTGCAATCCGGCCGACGACTACGTGCGGTCCTTCTTCCGCAATGTCGACGTGTCGAAGGTGCTGCGCGCCGGCGACGTGGCGCGGTTCGAGGCGGCCAGCGCCGTCATCCACCTGCCGGGCGACCTGTTCCCCGCCCTGCAGCAGTTGCGCGCCGGCGACCATGCCTATGGGTTCGTCCGCGACCAGGACGGCCGCTTCCAGGGGGTGGTGTCGCGCGAGTCGCTGGAGCGTGCGCTGCGGGCGCCGCAACCCCGCTTCCATCAGGCCTTTCTGCCGGGGGTGGCGCCGGTGGGCAGCTCGGTGCCCGTCCACCGGCTGCTGCGCATGGTCGCCGCCGCCGAATGGCCGGTGCCGGTGGTGGACGAGGACGGGCTGTTCCTGGGGGCGATCTCCCGGGCCCTGCTGTTGCAGACCCTGGACCGGGAGGGGTGAGGATGGGCGAGGATATCCGGATCGGCCGCTGGGTCGAGCAGCTCGTCACCTACATGCTCGACCATTTCCAGCCGGCGCTCGATGCCGTCGCCGCGGCGATCGACGGGTTCGGCGGCGCCATCGACTTCGTCCTGGCCGGGGCGCCGGCCTGGGTGCTGATCGCCGTGCTGACCGGCGCCGCGCTGTGGCGCGTCGGGTTCGGCTTCGGCGCCTTCACGCTGGGCGCCTGCCTGCTGATCCTGTCCATGGGGCTGTGGGAGGCCACCGCCTCCACGCTGGGGCTGGTCCTGGCCTCGACCCTGCTGAGCCTGATCGTCGGGCTGCCGCTCGGCGTCTGGATGGCGCGCAGCCGGGTGGTCGAGGGGACGGTGAAGGCGACGCTGGACTTCATGCAGACCATGCCCGCCTTCGTCTACCTGATCCCGGCGGTGATGTTCTTCGGGCTGGGCCGGGTGCCGGGCATCCTCGCCACCGTGATCTTCGCCATGCCGCCGGCGGTGCGGCTGACGGCGCTGGGCATCCAGCAGGTGCCGGCCGAGATCGTCGAGGCCGGCCGCGCTTTCGGCTGCACCGACCGGCAGCTCCTGCTCAAGGTGCAGTTGCCCAACGCCCTGCCGTCCATCATGGCCGGGGTGAACCAGACCATGATGATGGCCCTGTCGATGATCGTCATCGCCTCGATGATCGGGGCGGGCGGCCTGGGCAACGTGGTGCTGCAGGGCATCCAGCGCCTGGACATCGCGCTGGGTTTCGAGAGCGGGCTGGCCGTCGTCCTGCTGGCGATCATCCTCGACCGCATCACCCAGAGCTTCGGCCGCGCCGCGGCGCAGGCGCGCCCCGGTCGCTTCGCCGTCCTGCGGCGCATCTTCCCGACGCCGGCCCGCTGATCGGCCGGCCCGCTGCCGGCAACGGGAGGTCCGGGGTGCGGCGCCGCTGCCGGCGCCGCCGGATCACTTGCTGCCGGTGCCGCCGGATCACTTGATGCCGAGCTTGCCCTTCACCGCCGCCAGCCCGTCCTGGCCGTCGATGGTGGTGACGCCGTCGAGCCAGGCGGTCAGCGTCGCCGGGTTGGCCTTCAGCCAGGCCCGCGCCGCCTCCTCCGGCTTCTTGTTGCCGTTCAGGATGCCGTCCATCACGGCGTTTTCCATGTCCACCGTGAAGGACAGGTTCTTCAGGAAGCGGCCAACGTTGGGGCAGTCCTGCATGTAGCCCTTGCGCACGTTGGTGCTGACGGTGGCGCCGCCGAAGTCGGGGCCGAAATACTCGTCGCCGCCGTCGAGATAGGTCATCTCGACATGGCGGTTCATCGGGTGCGGCGCCCAGCCCAGGAAGACGATCCACTTCTTCGACCGGGTGGCGCGCTTCACCTCGCTCAGCATGCCGGCCTCGCTCGACTCGACCATCCTGAAGTCCTTCAGGCCGAAGGCGTTCTCCTTGATCATCTTGTCGATCAGCAGGTTGCCGTCGTTGCCGGCCTCGATCCCGTAGATCTTGCCGTCCAGCCTGTCCTTGAACTTCGCGATGTCGGCGAAGCTCTTCAGGCCGCCCTCGGCGGCGTAGGTCGGGACGGCGAGGGTGTATTTGGCGCCTTCAAGGTTGACGCGCGCCACCTCGACCGAGCCGTCCTCCAGCACCGGCTTCAGGAAGGTCTCCATCGTCGGCATCCAGTTGCCGAGGAAGACGTCCAGCGACCGGGTCTTCAGCCCGAGATAGACGACCGGCACCGAGGAGATGTTGGTGGTCGGCTTGTAGCCCAGCGCCTCCAGCGTCACCGAGGACAGCGCCGTGGTGGCGGCGATGTCGGTCCAGCCGACGTCGCCGAAGCGCACCGTCTTGCAGGAGGCGGGATCGGCCGCCTGGGCCGCCGGAGCTGAAAGGGCGGCGGCCAGGGCAATGCCCGCCACGAGAACTGCGCTGCGCGTCACCATCACCATGACCATAACCTCCACCTTCCTTCGTCCCGTCCGTCGCCTGTGCGTCGGCCATGCCGGGAACCGCCCGGCCGGGACGTCTTATGTCACAGTGACCGCCGCCGCCTCAAATCTTCCCGCTGCGGCGGATCCCCACCCCCGGCGGACGCGGCGGGAGGACCGGGGGCGGCGGGACCGGGGCGGCGCGTCCCGCTCGACCTGCCGGCGGCGGTCATGTAAGAACGGTTCACATGAACTGGAGCAATCGCGGCGGCGGCTCTCGCGGCTATCATCACGGCAATCTCAAGGAGGCCCTGCTTCGCGCGGCGCTGGAGCTGATCGCCCAGAAGGGGCCGGCCGGCTTCACCTTCGCCGAGGCCGCGCGGTCGGCCGGGGTCAGCCCGGCGGCGCCCTACCGCCATTACCGCGACCGCGAGGAGCTGATGGCCGACGTGGCGCGCGCCGGCTTCGAGCGGTTCGAGGCGGCGCTGCTCGCCGCCTGGGACGAGGGGCGGCCGGACCCGATGACGGCGCTCGACCGCATGGGCAAGGCCTATCTGCGGTTCGCCCGGACCGAGCCGGCCTATTACCTGACGATGTTCGAGGCGGGCATCCCGCTCGACGACAACCCGTCGCTGACCCAGGCCGGCGACCGCGCCTTCGCCGTGGTGCGCGCCGCCGCCGAGCGGCTGGTCGCCGACCTGCCGGCCAGGGGCCGCCCCCCCGCCCTGATGGTCGCCCTGCACATCTGGACGCTGGCGCACGGCATCGCCTCGCTGTTCGCCCGCGGCGACGGCTCCTGCCGGAAGCTGCCGATGTCGGCGGAGGATCTGCTGGAGGCCGGGACGCTGGTCTATCTGCGCGGCCTCGGCATTCCGGCCGATCCCGCGGCGCGGTAACGCGGCGCCGGTGCTGTTCCGCGGCAGCGGTTGACAGGCTTTCCCCCGTCTCCTACTGCTGGGGGACAGCCCCTGGGCGCCGGCGTTCATGCGCCGTCGCGCGCAACGCCGGACGGCCCCCGATGCAGCAAGACCCCAGCGCCCGCTCCGCCCTTCTTCCGGTGCTCGTGGCGCGGCTGCGCGGCCCGGCGGGGACCGGCGAGGATCTGAAGGCCATCACCGCCGCCTGCGAGGAGGCGCGCGCCGCCGGCCTCGGCGACGACCCGGCCTTGGTGGAGGCGCTGGACGCCGCGACCGCCGGCCTCGATCCCATCCTGCGGGAATCGGCCGTGGCGCTGGTCACCGGCGACCTCGGCCGCTATGTCCGTATCCTCGACATGGTCGGCAACGTGATGGATCTGGCGCCGCTGGAGGGCATCAACCAGATCTTCTGGTCGATGCAGCGCCAGATCTTCCTGATGCGCATGACCCCGGCGACGGTGCCGGACTTCACCCCGGCCCGCCTCTTCCCCTTCTACGAGCGCTTCGTCGGCGAGGTGGCGCGGCGCCACGGCCTGCGCCCCGCCGCGAGGGCCGCGGGGGCACCCGCCACCGGGCGCGTCGTGATGGTGACCAACCAGCTCCTGTCGTCGCAGCACCAGCCGACGCGCGACCTGCTGCGTCAGGCCAGCCTGCTGCAGGGGGAGTGCGGGCGCGAGGTGGTGATCCTCAACACCAACATGATGCCCGACCGCTATTACAGCCCCTTCGTTCCGCCCTTCGCCGCCGCGGTGGAGGAGCAGCTGACCGGCGAGCAGCTCATCGGGTTCGAGGGGCGGACCTTCCGCCTGCTGTCCTCCATCGAACCCGGTCTCACGGCGGCCAAGCTGCAGGGTTTCCTGTCGGCGGTCGAGGCGGTGGATCCGGACGTGGTGGTGGCGCTCGGCGGTTCCGTCCTGGTGGCCGACCTGCTGGCGCCGGCCCGCCCGCTGGTGTCGGTCGCCACCACGACGGGGGCGACGCTCTCGCTGGCCGACATCGTGCTGGATTACGGCGGCACCGTTCCGCCGGCGACGGAGGGGCGTCTTGCCAAGTCCTGGCGTCCCTTCCGGCTGGGGCTGTCGCTGCGCCGCGACGGCATCGCCGCCTCGCGCGCCGGGTTCGGCATCGCGGACGACGCCTTCGCCTGCATCGTGGTGAGCAACCGGTTGGACAGCGAGGTTTCGCCGGACTTCCTCGCCCTGCTGGAACGGCTGCTGGACGCCGTGCCGCGGGCGGAGCTGCTGTTCGCCGGCGTGGCGGAGAGCCTGCCCGGCCGCCTCGCCCGCTCGCGCCATGCCGCCCGGCTGCGCTGGCTCGGCTATGTCGAGCGGATGGACGCGCTGATGGGGGTCTGCGACCTCTATCTGAACCCGCGCCGCACCGGCGGCGGGGCCAGCGCTGCCCAGGCCCTGGCGGCCGGCATCCCGGCCCTGTCGCTGCCTGGCGGCGACGTGGCGAGCGTGGTCGGCCCGGCCTTCCTGCCGGAGGATGCCGAGGCCCTGCTGCAGCGCGCCGTGGCGCTGGCGGGGGACGCGGCCCTGATGGCCGGGGCGCGCGCCGCCGCCGCCGCCCGCTTCGCCGAACTGGCCGCGGAAGGCGGCGACGCCAGCCGCCTCGCCGCCTACCTCGACGAGGCCATCGCGCTGTTCGACGCCCGGCGCTGAGCCGTGCAGCCGATCAGGCCCCGGCCGGAGCCGCTGCACTGCCGGCGGCCGGGGTGCTTGCCGCTGTCGCCAGCCGAGCCTTGACCTCTTTATGAAAGGTCTGTCTGACGAAGGGGCGTTCCGCGTCGTCGAGCGGGGAGCCGAGCGTCTGCGCGGCAAGCTTCAGCAGTTGCCGGTCGAATTCCGGAGGAACCCCGCGGTTGTTGTTGGCGGCCCAGTAAGTTTCGATGCTCGCAAGATCGAGGGCACTCAATCCGCCGACGAACTGCAACGTGACGTGCTGGAGTATGGAGGCAGTGGGAGTGGCCGCGGCTCCGCCCGGCGTCGGCGGCGGTCGCACGGTGTGAGGGGCTGGAGCGGTTGCCGACGCGGGCTGCGGCATCGACAGGAACCTGCCGATTGTCGTGGCATCCCATTCCGTCGTCGTATCGGCTTCCTGAAGCAGGAGCGGACCTTGGGAGCCGCGGCTGGGATGGATGCCGAGCAGATGGACGCGGACCCCGAACGTCTGGGCCACCTGGACGCCGATGCGGATGTCTTCATCCCCGGAGAGCAGCACGGCATCGGACATGGCCCCGTTGCGGGCCAATTCGATCATGTCCGTGACGATCATGGCGTCGACGCCCTTCTGCTCGCCCGCCCCGTTCACATAACCGAGGCGGAGCTTCATGTCGGGGCTGTTCGCGATGCGGGTATGCTCGGCCGTTGGACCGCGAAAGGTCGGCGCGCCATCGTACCAGTAGATCCGGAGCAGCGGCAGACCGCATGTCTGTCTGACCACGTCGACGAGTTCGGCCCGCACGGCAGCTTCGTCGAGCACAAGGTCCGTCCGTTTCTGCTTCTGTCCTGATATTGCGGCCGAGCCCTGGGCGAAAAGGTAGCCGGCGTCAACGAAAACCGCAGCACGATCCATCATCCGCCTCCGAAACGAAGAAGGGCTCCCGCAGGAGCCCTTGCAGACCGCATCCCTCAGTCGAAAATCCGGGAAATCGCGGGCAGAACAGACCATAGGCGATGCACGCCCTTGTCGCAAGTCCTCCCAGTTCTCTCCCTTTTCACGCGCAACGTGACGGGCGCACCCGCCTGGAGGCAGGCGGAAACGAAGAAGGGCTCCCGCAGGAGCCCTTGTAGACCGCCGCCCCGGGAAATAGGGCAGGGCAGCGGGTTCACCATATTTAAGCCCGGCAAGCAGGCTTGGCAAGACGGATCTCGTGACGGTCACGGTCGCCAGCTACGGTCTCCGAAGACGCAATTTTCGCCCGGTGTCCTCTTGAAGGGGGTGACAGCCTCCCTATGTGAATGTTATTAACATTCACGCGAGGCCCCTCATGTCCCACGCAGCACGGTTTGACGAGTTCCGGCGTGCCGGATGGTGCGACCGCCCGCCCCGCGCCTTCCGCGGCGGATGGGTCGTCCTGGCGATCCTCGGTTTCATCGCGTGGTGGCCCATCGGGCTCGCGATCCTCGGTTACTCACTATGGAGCAGGAAGATGGGATGCTGGATGGGCGGCGGCCGCTGGCGGCACAAGATGGCCCGCATGGAAGAGCGCATGGAGCAGTTCTGCCGCGCCCGCAACGGCCACGTCATGGGCGGCGGCATGGGCGGCGGCACCAGCGGCAACCGCGCCTTCGATGAGTATCGCGCCGAGACGCTGCGCCGCCTGGAAGAGGAGGAGCGCGAGTTCCACGACTTCCTCGACCGGCTGCGCTTCGCCAAGGACAAGGCCGAGTTCGACCAGTTCATGGCCGAGCGGCGCAGCCGTCCCACCCCGCCGCAGTCCCCGCCGGACCCGCAGCAGGATCGGCCCGTCTGAGCGGGAAACACCGTCAGTCAGCAGCGCGGCCGGAGGGCGTCCCCTCCGGCCGCGTCGCGTTCCGGTCAGCCGGCCACCGCGCTGGACGAGTTGCGCCACAGGTTGATGTCGCTGTCGACCGCGTGCTTGTCGATCTCCGCCAGCTCTTCCGGAGCGAAGGCGGTGTTCTCCAGCGCGTCGAGCGAGTTGTCGAGCTGCTCGACGGTGCGGGCGCCGATCAGGGCGGAGGTGACGCGCGGGTCGCGCAGCACCCAGGCGATCGCCATCTGCGCCAGCGTCTGGCCGCGCCGCTTGGCGATGGCGTCCAGCGCCCGCACCCGCTCCAGGTTTTCCGGCGACAGGAAGTGCGCCCGCAAGGTGCCGCCCTTGGCGGCGCGGGCGTCGGTCGGCTGCCCGCCGAGATACTTGGACGTCAGCATGCCCTGCGCCAGCGGCGAGAAGGCGATGCAGCCGATGCCCAGATCCTCCAGCGTGTCGAGCAGCCCGCCCTCGATCCAGCGGTTCAGCATGGAGTAGGAGGGCTGGTGGATCAGGCAGGGCGTGCCGAGATCCTTGAGGATCGCCGCCGCCCGCCGCGTCATCTCCGGCGAATAGGAGGAGATGCCGACATAGAGCGCCTTGCCCTGCCGCACCGCGCGGTCGAGCGCGCCCATCGTCTCCTCCAGCGGGGTGTGCGGATCGACGCGGTGGGAATAGAAGATGTCGACATACTCCAGCCCCATGCGCTTCAGGCTCTGGTCCAGGCTGGCCGTCAGATACTTGCGCGAGCCCCAGCTTCCGTACGGGCCGGGCCACATGTCGTAGCCGGCCTTGGTGGAGATGATCATCTCGTCGCGGTGGGCGCGGAAATCGGCGGCGAGGACGCGGCCGAAATTCTCCTCCGCGGAACCGGGCGGCGGACCGTAGTTGTTGGCGAGGTCGAAGTGGGTGACGCCGCGGTCGAAGGCGCGCCGCAGCACGGCGCGGCCCGTCTCGAACACGTCGGTGCCGCCGAAATTCTGCCAGAGCCCCAGCGAGATGGCCGGCAGGTCGAGCCCGCTGCGCCCGCTGCGCCGGTAGCTCATGCGGTCATAGCGGCCCGCGTCGGGGCGGTAGAGCGATTGCATCCCATTCTCCTGGTTGCTGTGAGGGCCCGGGGGCCCGGGGGGAGCGGCCGGTGCGTCCGGTTATCTGATATATCAGGAGTTTCCCCTCCTCCTAATGCTCATTCGACAGGCGGAGCATTCCGGTCGGAGATGGGGACCGGCCGCGGTGCGATCAGCCCTACCGGCCCCGGTCCGACAGTCCCATAATGGGACTGAGGGAGGAGCCAACCATGGAATCCGCAAAAAGCGCGGCGAAGCGCAGCATCCACCCCGGCGCCGGCCGGCGCCACACGCGCGTCCAGCCGAAGGGACGGCAGGTCGATCCGCCGGCGCTGGAGGAGGTGCAGGCCCTGCTGGGCGACCGGCCGCGGCGGCGCGACCTGCTGATCGAGCATCTGCACCTGCTGCAGGACCGCTACCATGCGTTGCATGCCCGGCACCTCGCGGCGCTGGCGCAGGAGATGCGGCTCGCCCTGGTCGAGGTCTATGAGGTCGCCTCCTTCTACGCCCATTTCGACATCGTGATGGAGGGGGAGGAGGCGCCGCCGCCGGTCACCGTCCGGGTCTGCGACAGCCTGTCCTGCTGTCTGGCCGGCGCCGAATCCCTGCTGGAGGATCTGAAGGCGCGGCTCGAACCGGGGGTGCGGGTGGTGCGGGCACCCTGCATGGGCGCCTGCCACAACGCCCCGGCGGTGGCGATCGGCCACGGCCTGCACGAGCGGGCGACGGCCGGAAGCGTCGTCCGGGCGGTGGCCCGCGGCGAGACGCGGCCGGAGCTTTCCGCCTATACCGATTTCGAGGCCTACCGCCTGTCGGACGGCTACCGGCTGCTGGTCAACTGCCTGCAGGGGCGGGTGCCGGTGGAGAGCATCCTGCAGCGGCTGGAGTCGGCGCATCTGCGCGGGCTGGGTGGGGCGGGGTTCCCGACCGGCCGCAAATGGCGCTTCGTCCGGCACGAGCCGGGGCCGCGCCTGATGGCGGTGAACGGCGACGAGGGGGAGCCCGGCACCTTCAAGGACCGCCATTATCTGGAGACCGATCCGCACCGCTTCCTGGAGGGCATGCTGATCGCCGCCTGGGTGATCGAGGCGACGGACGTCTACATCTACCTTCGCGACGAATATCCGGCGGCGCGCGAGATCCTGCGCCGCGAGATCGCCAAGCTGGAGGAGGCCGGCTTCACCGAACACACCCGCGTCCATCTCCGCCGCGGCGCCGGCGCCTATATCTGCGGCGAGGAGTCGGCGATGCTGGAGAGCATCGAGGGCAAGCGGGGCCTGCCGCGGCACAAGCCGCCCTTTCCCTCGGTCGTCGGGCTGTTCGGCCGCCCGACCCTGATCAACAATGTCGAGACGCTGTTCTGGATCCGCGACATCCTGGAGAAGGGGCCGGACTGGTGGGGCGGCTTCGGGCGCAACGGGCGCACGGGGCTGCGCAGCTTCTCGGTTTCCGGCCGGGTGAGGGAGCCGGGGGTGAAGCTGGCCCCGACCGGCATCACCATCCGCGAGCTGATCGACGAGTATTGCGGCGGCATGGCCGACGGCCACCGCTTCAAGGCCTATCTGCCGGGCGGCGCGTCCGGCGGCATCCTGCCGGCCAGTTTGGGCGACCTGCCGCTCGATTTCGGGACGCTGGAGGCGCACGGCTGCTTCATCGGCTCGGCCGCCGTCGTCGTGCTGTCCGACCGCGACGACATGCGGGCGGTGGTGCGCAACCTGCTGGCCTTCTTCGAGGACGAGAGCTGCGGCCAATGCACTCCCTGCCGGGTCGGCACCGAGAAGGCGCTGGCGCTGATCGACCGGCCGGAGTGGGACGAGCCGCTGCTGGCCGATCTGGCGCGGCTGATGGGCTCCGCCTCCATCTGCGGGCTGGGGCAGGCGGCGCTGAACCCGCTGAAGAGCGTGCTGACCCATTTCCGCGACGATCTGCGCGAGGTGCTGCGCGAGGAGACCGGGCGATGAACGACCGTATCGTGTTCGAGCTGGACGAGAAGCCGGTCGAGGCGCTGCCGGGCGAGAGCATCTGGCAGGTGGCGACACGGCTGGGGATGGAGATCCCGCACCTCTGCCACGCCGACCAGCCGGGCTACCGCGCCGACGGCAACTGCCGCGCCTGCATGGTGGAGATCGAGGGCGAGCGGGCGCTGGCCGCCTCCTGCATCCGCCATCCGACCCCCGGCATGCGGGTGCGCACCGCCAGCGAGTCCGCCAGATTCGCCCGCCGGATGGTGTTCGAGCTGCTGGCGGGCGACCAGCCGGCGCGCGGGCGGGCGCACGACCCGGACTCGCGCTTCTGGCGCTGGGCCGACAGGGTCGGGGTGTCGGACAGCCGGTTTCCCGAGCGGGAGCAGGCGCCCGGCCCCGATTTCAGCCATCCGGCGATGGCGGTGCAGCTCGATGCCTGCATCCAGTGCACCCTGTGCGTCCGCGCCTGCCGCGAGGTGCAGGTCAACGACGTGATCGGCATGGCCCGCCGCGGCCATGACGAGCGGATCGTCTTCGACTTCGCCGACCCCATGGGGGAAAGCAGCTGCGTCGCCTGCGGCGAATGCGTGCAGGCCTGCCCGACCGGCGCCCTGCTGCCGAAGAGCGCGATGGACCTTGCCGCCGGCCGGCTGGCGGCGGAGCCGGAGCGGCAGGTGGACAGCGTCTGCCCCTATTGCGGAGTCGGCTGCCAGCTCACCTACAACATCAGGGACGGCCGCCTGCTGTCGGTGACCGGGCGGGACGGCCCGGCCAACCGCAACCGCCTGTGCGTCAAGGGCCGCTTCGGCTTCGACTACATCCACCACCCGCACCGGCTGACCCGGCCGCTGGTCCGTCGCGAGGGGGTGTCCAAGCGGGAGGTCGACATCGACCCGGCCAACCCCCTGACCCACTTCCGTGAGGCGGGCTGGGAGGAGGCGCTGGCGCTGGCCGCGGGCGGGCTGAAGGCCATCCGCGACGGCCATGGCGGATCGGCACTCGCCGGCTTCGGCTCGGCCAAGGGATCCAACGAGGAGGCCTACCTGTTCCAGAAGCTGGTGCGCACCGGCTTCGGCACCAACAACGTCGATCACTGCACGCGGCTGTGCCATGCCTCCTCGGTCGCGGCGCTGATCGAGGGGATCGGCTCCGGCGCGGTGACGGCCCCCTTCATGGCGGCCAAGGACGCCGAGGTGATCGTCGTCATCGGCTCCAACCCCACCGAGAACCACCCGGTCGCCGCCACCTTCTTCAAGAACGCGGTCAGGCAGGGGGCCAAGCTGGTGGTCATGGACCCGCGCGGGCAGGCGCTGAAGCGGCACGCCACTTACATGCTGCAGTTCACCCCCGGCCGCGACGTGGCGCTGCTGAACGCCCTGCTGAACGTCATCATCACCGACCGGCTGTACGACGCCGGCTATGTCGCCGCCCACACCCGCGACTTCGAGGAACTGCGGGACCACATCGCCCCCTACACGCCGGAGGCGATGGAGCCGCTGTGCGGCATTCCGGCGGCGGTGCTGCGCGAGGTGGCGTGGCTCTACGCCAAGTCGCGCGCCTCGATCATCTTCTGGGGCATGGGCGTGTCGCAGCACACCCACGGCACCGACAACGTCCGCTGCCTGATCGCGCTGGCGCTGGTCACCGGGCAGATCGGGCGGCCGGGCACCGGGCTGCATCCCCTGCGCGGCCAGAACAACGTGCAGGGCGCCTCCGACGCCGGGCTGATCCCGATGATGTATCCCGACTACCGCCCGGTGGAGGATGCGGCGGCCCGCGCCTTCTACGAGGATCTGTGGCAGACGCCGCTCGACCCCCGGCGCGGCCTGACGGTCGTGGAGATCATGGACGCCATCCATGCCGGCCGCATCCGCGGCATGTACATCATGGGCGAGAATCCGGCGATGTCCGACCCGGACGTCGAGCATGCGCGCGACGCGCTGGCGACGCTCGACCATCTGGTGGTGCAGGACCTGTTCCTGACCGAGACGGCGAAATATGCCGATGTCGTCCTGCCCGCCTCGGCCTGGCCGGAGAAGACCGGCACCGCGACCAACACCAACCGGCAGGTCCAACTCGGACGCCAGGCCCTGCCGCCGCCGGGCGACGCCCGGCAGGATTTGTGGATCCTCAACCAAATGGCCCGCGGGCTGGGGCTCGACTGGAGTTACGGGCATCCGCGCGAGGTGTTCGCCGAGATGACGCGGGCGATGCCCTCGCTCGACAACATCACCTGGGAGCGGCTGGAGCGCGAGGGCTCGGTCACCTATCCCAGCCTGTCGCCCGACGATCCGGGGCAGGAGATCGTCTTCCACGACGGCTTCCCCACCGCCACCGGCCGCGGCCGGCTGGTGCCCGCCGACGTCATTCCCCCGGCGGAGGAGCCGGATGCCGAGTTCCCCATGGTGCTGACGACCGGGCGGCAGCTCGAGCACTGGCACACCGGGACGATGACCCGCCGCGCGCAGGTGCTCGACGATCTGGAGCCGGAAGCGGTCGCCTATCTCAGCCCGGCCGACCTGCGGCGGCTGGGCAGCGGCCCCGGCGGCCGGGTGAGGGTGACGACCCGGCGCGGCTCGATCGAGCTGACGGCGCGCTCCGACCATGGCGTGCCCTCCGGCCTCGTCTTCATCCCCTTCTGCTATGCCGAGGCGGCGGCCAATGTGCTGACCAACCCGAAGCTCGACCCCTTCGGCAAGATCCCGGAGTTCAAGTTCGCCGCCGCGCGGGTGGAGGCGGTGGGGGAGGGGCGGCAATAGACAGGCCCGCCCCCGGCACCCCTTGTCGGCCGGCCGCATCGATGAGGGCGTGGCCACTGCCTCCGCGGCAACCCATCGGCCTCGCACTCTGTTCGTGGAACGGAAATTCCTTGTTGACGGCGGAAGGAAACGTATGTTCTATAATGAACAAGACGTTCCACCGCCTTCGAACGGAAGGCCCCGAAAAAGAAACCGGAACGATGGGAGGGAAACGGCCGGTCCGCCCTGACGGGGCAGGATCGGCGAACGGTTCCGCTCGACCGCCGTCCGTCCGGTGCCCGATTGCAGCGGAGCTTCATCATGCCAACCGAACGGTCTCTCGACGTCATCTCCATCGGCCGCTCCTCCGTCGACATCTACGGCGAACAGGTCGGCGGCCGGCTGGAGGACGTGCAGAGCTTCGCCAAATATGTCGGCGGCTGCCCGACCAACATCTCCGTCGGCACGGCCCGGCTCGGCCTGCGCTCGGCCCTGCTGACGCGGGTGGGCGACGAGCACATGGGCCGCTTCATCCGCGAACAGCTCGCGCGCGAGGGCGTCGACACCAGCCACGTCATCACCGATCCGGACCGGCTGACCGCGCTGGTCATCCTGGGGATCCGCGACCGCAAGACCTTCCCGCTGATCTTCTACCGGGAGAACTGCGCGGATATGGCGATCTGCGAGGCCGACGTCTCGGACGGCTTCATCGCCTCCGCCCGCGCCATCGTGGTCAGCGGCACCCACTTCTCCACCCCCACCACCGACGCCGCCATGCGCAAGGCGATGCGGCTGGCGCGGATGGCGGGGACCAAGGTGGTGTTCGACATCGACTACCGCCCGGTCCTGTGGAAGCTGACCGGCCACGGGCTGGGCGAGGAGCGTTTCGTCGCCGACCGCGGCGTGACAGCCCATCTGCAGACCATCCTGCCCTCCTGCGACCTGGTCGTCGGCACGGAGGAGGAATTCCACATCGCCGGCGGCACCACCGACACCGTCGCGGCGCTGCGCCGGGTGCGCGAACTGACGCGCGCCACGCTGGTGTGCAAGCGCGGTCCCATGGGCTGCGTCGTCTTCCCCGGCGACGTGCCGGACAGCCTGGATCTCGGCATCCGCGGCCCCGGCTTCCCGGTCGAGGTCTACAATGTGCTGGGGGCGGGCGACGCCTTCATGTCGGGCTTCCTGCGCGGCTGGCTGCGCGACCGCCCGCTGGAGGACTGCTGCGCCTACGCCAACGCCTGCGGCGCCTTCGCGGTGTCGCGCCACGGCTGTGCCCCGGCCATCCCGACCTGGACCGAGTTGACCCACTTCCTGGCCCACGGCAGCCCGACGCCGCGCCTGCGCGAGGACGCCGAGCTGTCGCACATCCACTGGGCAACCACCCGGCGCCGCGCGTGGCAGGAGGTGCTGGCCTTCGCCGTCGACCACCGCGCCCAGCTCGAGGCGATGGCCGAGCGCCACGGCGCCGGGCCGGAGCGCATCGCCGCCTTCAAGCGGCTGGCGCTGGCGGCGGCGCGCCGGGCCTGCGCCGGCCGCGACGGCTTCGGCATGCTGCTGGACGGCATCCACGGCCAGGATGCGCTGGAGGAGCTGACCGGCGCCGGCGCCTGGATCGGCCGGCCGATCGAGAGCCCCGGCTCGCGCCCCCTGCGCTTCGAGGGCGGGCTGGACCCGGCGGTCATCCTGCGCGAATGGCCGGCGGAGCATGTCGTGAAATGCCTCGTCTTCTACCACCCGGACGACGAGCCGGCGCTGCGCGACGAGCAGGAGCGTCAGGTGCTGACGCTGTTCGCCGCCACCCGCGCCACCGGCCATGAGCTTTTGCTGGAGATCATCCCCCCCAAGGGATCCGAGGCCGGCGAAGACACGGTGGCCCGCGCGCTCGCCCGCTTCTACGACCTCGGCGTCAAGCCGGACTGGTGGAAGCTGCCGGCGCCGGACAGCCAGGCGGCATGGAACAGGATTTCCACCGTCATCGCGGAGCGCGACCCGCTGTGCCACGGCGTCCTCATCCTCGGCCTCGACGCGCCGGAGGACACGCTGAAGGCCGGGCTCGCGCTGGCGGCCCGGCAGCCGGTCTGCAAGGGCTTCGCCATCGGCCGCACCCTGTTCGGCGGCGCGGCGGACCTCTGGCTCGCCGGCCGCATCGACGACGACGGCGCGGTGGCGGAGATGGCCGCCGCCTATGGCCGGATGATCGCCTTCTGGGACGAGCAGAGGGCGGCGGCCAAGCGCGCGGCGGCCTGAACCGGCGGGACGATCCTTCGCCGATCATGGGGCGTCCGGATCATCCGTTTGTGCCTCAACAAGTCCTTTACAGCCCCGTCTAGAACGAATATTCTACGTCGTAAAGAAAGACGGAAGAAACATACCGTCGGCCGGGATCCTCTCCCGGCCATTCCGGAGGAACGCGGGGCCGCCGGCCCCAACCAGGGAGTGTCGACCATGGCGACCGTGCGCCTTACCGTGGCCCAGGCAGTGGTCCGGTATCTCAGCGCCCAGCTCGTGGAACAGGACGGACGGCAGGTGCCGCTCTTCGCCGGGGTCTGGGCGATCTTCGGCCACGGCAACGTGGCGGGGCTGGGCGAGGCGCTCTACGCCGCCCGCGACACGCTGCCGACCTACCGCGCGCACAACGAGCAGGGCATGGCGCACGCCGCCATTGCCTATGCCAAGGCGCAGGGGCGGCGGCGGATGATGGCCTGCACCACCTCGGTCGGGCCGGGGGCCGTCAACATGGTGACCGCCGCGGCGCTCGCCCATGTCAACCGGTTGCCGGTGCTGTTCCTGCCCGGCGACACCTTCGCCACCCGCGCGCCGGATCCGGTGCTGCAGCAGGTCGAGGATTTCTACGACCCCACCGTCTCGGCCAACGACTGCTTCCGGCCGGTCTCCCGCTTCTGGGACCGCATCACCCGGCCCGAGCAGCTGATGCCCAGCCTGCGCCGCGCCCTGCAGGTGCTGACCGACCCGGCCGACTGCGGCCCGGTGACGCTGTGCCTGCCGCAGGACGTGCAGGCCGAGGCCCACGACTTCCCGCTGTCCTTCTTCGAGCCGACCCTGCGCCGGGTCCGCCGGCCGGAGCCCGACCGCGAGGATCTCGCGGCGGTGGCCGAGGCGCTGCGCCGGGCCGGAAAGCCGCTGATCGTCGCCGGCGGCGGCGTCCATTACAGCGGCGCCTGCGCCGACCTCGCCGCCTTCGCCGAACGGCACGGCATCCCGGTCGCCGAGACGCAGGCCGGCAAGGGGGCGCTGGCCTGGGACCATCCGTGCAACGTCGGCTCGATCGGCGTCACCGGCTCGTCCGCCGCCAATGCGCTGGCGGCCGAGGCCGACCTGGTGCTGGCGGTCGGCACCCGGCTCGCCGACTTCACCACCGCCTCCTGGACCGTGTTCGGCAACCCGCAGGCCCGCCTCGTCGGCCTCAACGTCGCCGCCTTCGACGCGGCCAAGGGCAACGCCCTGCCGCTGGTCGCCGATGCCGCCCGCGGCCTTGACGCACTCGGCGCCGCGCTCGGCGACTGGCGCTCGCCCACCGGATGGCAGGCCGTCGCCGTGGAGCGGACGGGCCAGTGGAACCGCGTGGTCGATGCCGCGACGGCCGATGCCGGGCTCGACCTGCCGACCGACGCCCAGGTGCTGGGTGCGGTCAACCGGGCGGCCGGCGAGGACGGCATCGTCGTCTGCGCCGCCGGCGGCCTGCCCGGCGAGCTGCACAAGCTGTGGCGCACCGCGCGCCCCGGCGGCTATCACCTGGAATACGGCTTCTCCTGCATGGGGTACGAGATCGCCGGCGGCCTCGGCGTGAAGATCGCGCAGCCCGACCGCGAGGTCTTCGTCATGGTCGGCGACGGCAGCTACCTGATGCTGAACTCCGAGCTCGCCGTCTCGGTGATGATGAAGCGCAAGCTGATCGTCGTTCTGCTCGACAACCGCGGCTTCGGCTGCATCAACCGGCTGCAGAACGCCTGCGGCGGCGCCCCCTTCAACAACCTGCTGCGCGACGCCCACCGCGAGGTGGAGGAGCTGCCCCAGGTCGATTTCGCCGCCCATCTCCGCGCACTGGGCGCCGAGACCGAAAAGGTGTCGGGCGTGGCGGCGCTGGCGGCGGCGCTGGAGCGCGCCAAGGCCTCCCCCCACACCTACGCCATCGTCATCGACACCGATCCGCTGCCCTCCACCAAGGAGGGCGGCGCCTGGTGGGACGTGCCGGTGCCCGAGACCTCCGGCCGGCCCGAGGTCGCGGCCGCGCGGGAACGGTACGTCGCCGCCAAGGCCCGCCAGCGCCGCTGATCGCCCGGCCTCCGTCCCTTCCGCCCGTCCCATCGCCCTCCGCGGGGCTTGCCGCGGACCGTCTCATTCCTGTGGGAGCTTACCGATCATGACCGTTCGTCTCGGCGTCAACCCGATCGCCTGGAGCAACGACGACATGCCCGAACTGGGCGGGGAGACGCCGCTGGAGGTGTGCCTCGCCGAAGGCAAGGCCGCCGGCTTCGACGGCTTCGAGCTCGGCAACAAATTTCCGCGCGACCCCGACGCGCTGCGCCCGATCCTGGAGCGCCACGGCCTCGCCCTCGTCTCCGGCTGGTACAGCGCCGGCCTGCTGGAGCGCACGGTGGAGGAGGAGATCGCCGCCGTGCAGCCGCACCTTCGCCTGCTGAAGGCGATGGGCTGCTCCGTCATGGTGGTGGCGGAGACGACGGGCTGCATCCACGGCTCGCGCGGCGTGCCGCTGTCGAAGCGGCCGACGCTCGCCCCCTCGCAGTGGGCCGAGTTCGGCCGCCGCATGACGGCCTTCGGCGATTACCTGCGCGAGCAGGGCACGCCGCTCGCCTACCACTACCACATGGGCACGGTGGTCGAGACGCCGGACGAGATCGACCGCTTCGCCGAGATGACCGGCGACAGCGTCGGCATCCTGCTCGACACCGGCCACCTGACCTTCGCCGGCGGCAACCCGATGGACGTCATCGGCAAGTGGGGGCACCGCATCAACCATGTCCATTGCAAGGACGTGCGCGCCGACGTCCTCCAGCGGGCCAGGCAGTCCGACAGCAGCTTCCTCGACGCGGTGATCGACGGCGTCTTCACCGTGCCGGGCGACGGCTGCGTCGATTTCCCGGCCGTGCTCCGGGGGCTGAAGACGGTCGGCTACGCCGGGCGGTGGCTGGTGATCGAGGCGGAGCAGGACCCCGCCAAGGCGCATCCGCTGACCTACGTCACCATGGGCCGCCGCCATCTCAGCGCCCTGGTGGCCGAGACCGGGCTCTGAAGCCAGAAAGATTCCGACATGACCGAGACCCTTCCGCATTTCATCGACGGCGCTCCCGTCCCCGGCATCAGCGGCCGCAGCGGCGACGTCTTCAACCCGGCGACCGGGCAGATCACCGCGCGCGTGCCGCTCGCCGGCGCCGGTGAGGTCGACAAGGCCGTCGCCGCCGCCCGCGCCGCCTTCCCCGGCTGGTCGCGCGCCACCCCGCTGCGCCGCGCCCGCGTGATGTTCGAGTTCAAGCGCCTGCTGGAGGCCAATGCCGGGCGGCTCGCCGCCGTCATCTCCGCCGAGCACGGCAAGGTCCATTCCGACGCGCTGGGCGAGGTCACCCGCGGGCTGGAGGTGGTGGAGTTCGCCTGCGGCGGCCCGCACCTGCTGAAGGGCGAGGTGACGGAGAATGTCGGCACCAGCGTGGACAGCCATTCGCTGCGCCAGCCGCTGGGCGTGGTCGCCGGCATCACGCCGTTCAACTTCCCGGCCATGGTGCCGATGTGGATGTTCCCCATCGCCATCGCCTGCGGCAACAGCTTCATCCTCAAGCCGTCGGAGCGCGTGCCGGGTGCGGCCCTGCTGCTGGCCGACCTGCTGAAGCAGGCGGGCCTGCCGGACGGCGTCTTCAACGTCGTCCACGGCGACAAGGTCGCGGTCGACGCGCTGCTCGGCCATCCGGACGTGAAGGCGGTCAGCTTCGTCGGCTCGACCCCCATCGCCCAGTACATCTATGCGACCGGTGCGGCCAACGGCAAGCGCGTGCAGGCGCTGGGCGGGGCGAAGAACCACATGGTCATCATGCCGGACGCCGACCTCGACCAGGCGGTGGACGCGCTGATGGGGGCCGCCTACGGCTCGGCCGGCGAGCGCTGCATGGCGATCTCCGTCGCCGTTCCGGTGACCGACGCGCTGGCCGATGCGCTGGTGGCGCGGCTGGCCGAGCGGGTGCGGGCGCTGAAGATCGGCCCCGGCACCGACCCGAACGCCGAGATGGGGCCGCTCGTCACCCGCCAGCACTGGCAGAAGGTGCGCGGCTACGTCGACCTCGGCGTCGCGGAGGGGGCGGAGCTGGTGGTGGACGGCCGCGAGGTCGCCCTGCCCACCGGGCCGAACGCCGAGGGCTTCTTCCTCGGCGGCTCGCTGTTCGACCGCGTGACGCCGGAGATGCGCATCTACAAGGAGGAGATCTTCGGTCCCGTCCTGTCGGTGGTCCGCGTTCCCGACTACCGCAGCGCGGTGGACCTCATCAACGCGCACGAGTTCGGCAACGGCACCGCCATCTTCACCCGCGACGGCGACACCGCCCGCGCCTTCGCGGCGGAGATCGAGGTCGGCATGGTCGGCGTCAACGTGCCGATCCCCGTGCCGATGGCCTTCCACAGCTTCGGCGGCTGGAAGCGCTCGCTGTTCGGCGACCACCACATGCACGGGCCGGAGGGGGTGCGCTTCTACACCCGCCTGAAGACCATCACCACCCGCTGGCCGACCGGCATCCGGGCCGGCGCCGACTTCATCATGCCGACCATGAAGTGACCGACGGCGGGGGCGGTGCCGCGCGAAGGGCGCCGCCCCCGACCCTCCAAGACCGATAAGGCACGTCGTTCAGGACACGTCCATCTTCAGGAGGAAACAATGTCCAGGAAACCGCTCGCGCTTGCCCTCGGTGCCATGCTGGCCGCCGGCACCGCCCTCACCTCGCTGACGGCGCTGGCCGCCGGCGAGAAGATCGTCGTCAGCTTCCAGAACATGTCCGAGCCCTTCGTCATCGCGATGAACCGGGCGCTGCAGGACGAGGCGAAGAAGCTGGACGTCAGCCTGATCGTGGTCGATGCCCAGAGCAACTCGCCCAAGCAGTCCGCCGACCTCGCCAACGCGGTGGTCCAGGGCGCCAAGGGCGTGATCGTCGCCCCCAACGACGCCAAGGCGCTGGCCCCGGCCATCGACGACGTGCAGGCGGAGAAGATCCCGGTCGTCACCGTCGACCGCCGGGTCGAAGGCACCGCCAGGCCGGTCGCCCATGTCGGCGCCGACAACGTGGCGGGCGGCCGGACCATGGCGGCCTATGTGCAGACGCTGTTCCCCAACGGCGCGCGCATCGTCCATCTCAGCGGCCAGCCGGGCAGCAGCTCGGCCATCGACCGCGCCAAGGGCTTCCGCGACGGCATCACGGCGGCCGGCGCCAAATACCAGATCATCGCCGACCAGACCGCCAACTGGCGCCGGGCCGAGGGGCTGACCGTCACCGAGGGCATCCTGACCGCCAATTCCGCCAACCCGCCGGACGTCGTCGTCGCCTCCAACGACGACATGGCGCTGGGCGCGCTGGAGGCGGTCCGCTCCGTCCTCGGCGCCAAGTCGAAGGTGCAGGTCATCGGCTTCGACGCGCTGCCGGAGACGCTGGACAAGGTGCGCAAGGGCGAGATCGCCGGCACCGTCGAGCAGAGCCCGAGCACCCAGATACGCACCGCGCTGAACACGCTGGTCGATCACATCCGCAAGGGCACCGAGCTGAAGAGCCTGGCGATCGAGCCGACGCTGATCACCAGGGACAACCTCGACAAGGCCGACCGCATCGCCGAGGTCAACTGAGCCGAGGCCGACTGAGGCCGGGCCGGCCTCAGACTCTTCAAGAATCCAGCAAATCCGAGGGAGCCGGTGATGGGTCAAGCGATTCTTCGGGCGGCCGACATCCGCAAGGCGTTTCCCGGCGTGGTCGCGCTCGACGGTGTCCGGATGGAGGTCGAGCCGGGCGAGGTCCATGCCCTGCTCGGCGAGAACGGCGCCGGGAAGTCCACCTTCCTGAAGATCCTGGCGGGCGCCCAGCCCTGCGACGGCGGCGAGCTGCTGTTCGCCGGCGAGCGGCTGGAGCCCGCCGAGACGCCGATCGACCGGCAGAACCGGGGGATCGTCACGATCTACCAGGAGTTCAACCTGCTGCCCGCCATGACGATCGCCGAGAACATGTATCTCGGCCGCGAGCCGTTGCGCGGCAACGGCCTGATCGACTGGCGGCGGATGTACCGCGATGCCCGCAAGGTGATCGACGAGCTGGGGCTGGGCCTCGACCCGCGCACGCCGGTGCGGGTGCTCAGCGTCGCCGAGCAGCAGATGGTGGAGATCTCCAAGGCGCTCACCATGAACGCCCGGCTGATCATCATGGACGAGCCGACCGCCGCCCTGTCGGGCAAGGAGGTCGACAAGCTCCATTCCATCATCCGCGACCTGAAGGCCAAGGGCATCGCGATCATCTACGTGACGCACCGGCTGGTGGAGGTGACGGCGGTCTGCGACCGCTTCACCGTCTTCCGCGACGGCCGCTATGTCGCGACGAGGCCGGTCGAGGGCGCCACCGTGGAGGACATGGTGCGCCTGATGGTCGGCCGCGACGTCGAGTTCCAGCGCCGCCGCGAGCGCTATGCCCGCGACCACGTCATGCTGGAGGTGCGCGGCGTGTCGCGCGCCGGCCGGCCCGGCGAGCCGCACGCCACCATCCTGCGCGACCTGTCGGTGCAGGTCCGGGCGGGGGAGATCGTCGGCTTCGCCGGTCTGGTCGGGGCCGGCCGCACCGAGCTCGCCCGCATCATCTTCGGGGCCGACGGCTGCGACAGCGGGCTGATCGCGGTGGACGGCAAGGCCGTGCCGCTGAAGTCGCCCGGCGACGCCCTCGCCGCCGGCATCGCGCTGGTGCCGGAGGACCGCAAGCAGCAGGGCTGCTTCCTGCCCCATTCCATCCGCCACAACCTGTCGCTGCCCAGCCTCAAGCGCCTGTCGAAGTGGAAGTTCTTCGTCGACGAGAAGGCGGAGCGGCAGCTCATCGAGGATTACCGCCGCAAGTTCGGCATCAAGATGGCGAACGACGAGGTCGCCATCGGCACGCTGTCGGGCGGCAACCAGCAGAAGGTCCTGCTCGCCCGCTGCATGGCGCTGAAGCCCAAGGTGCTGATCGTCGACGAGCCGACCCGCGGCATCGACGTCGGCGCCAAGGCCGAGGTGCATCAGGTGCTGTTCGAGATGGCGCGGGCGGGCGTCGCGGTGATCGTCATCTCCTCCGAACTGCCGGAGGTGATGGCGGTGGCCGACCGCATCGTCACCTTCCGCGAGGGCCGCATCACCGGCAGCCTGGACGCCGACGAGGCGACCGAGGAACGGCTGATGAGCCTGATGGCGCTGGGCGCCGGCCCCGGCGGCACGGTGCGGCATATCCATGCGGCTCACTGACATGAAGGACAAGACCATGACCACCGTCGCCCTTTCCAACGAGCCGCCCAACCAGCCGCGGAAGTTCGACGTCGTCCAGTTCCTGGAGAAATACGGCGTCCTTCTGTTCCTGATCCTGCTGTGCGCCGGCTTCGCGCTGCACAGCCCGATGTTCCTGTCGGTGCGCAACATCACCAACATCCTGACCGAGGTGTCGATCTACGGCATCGTCGCGGTCGGCATGACCTGCGTGATCCTGACCGGCGGCGTCGATCTCGCCGTCGGCTCCGTGCTGGCCTTCGCCGCCCTGGTCGGCGCCTGGGTGGTGACCGGCATCGGCATGCCGAACCTGGGCGGCATGGGCTTCCTGCTGGCGCTGCTGATCGCCTGCGCCGTCGGCACGCTGACCGGCTATGTCCACGGCAAGGTGATCACGCTGTTCAGCGTGCCGCCCTTCATCGTGACGCTCGGCGGCATGACCATCTGGCGCGGCGCCACGCTGGTGATGAACGACGGCGCGCCGGTCGCCGGCTTCGACGCCGGCTACCGCTGGTGGGGCCGCGGCGACGTGCTGGGCATCCCGGTGCCGGTTCTGGTGCTGTTCGCCGTGGCGGCGGCCTGCTACGTCGTGCTGCGCTACACCCGCTTCGGCCGCCAGATCTACGCGGTCGGCGGCAATCCGGAGGCGGCGCGCCTGTCCGGCATCAACGTCAACCGGGTGCTCGTCTCCGTCTACGTCATCGTCGGCTTCCTGGCCGGTCTCGCCGGTTTCCTGCTGTCGGCCCGGCTGGGTTCGGCGGAGGCCATCGCCGGCACCTCCTACGAGCTGCGCATCATCGCCTCGGTCGTCATCGGCGGCACCAGCCTGTTCGGCGGCATCGGCGGGGTGGGCGGCACGGTGATCGGCGCGCTGCTGATCGGCGTCCTGCTCAACGGCCTCGTGATGATGAACGTTTCGCCCTACTACCAGCAGATCGTGATGGGCGTCATCATCGTGCTGGCCGTCGCCTTCGACACCTACGCCAAGATGCGGCGGGGCAAGCGCTGACCGGTCGCAAGGAAACGGATCCCGTCATGAAGACACTCAACGTCGGGCTGGTCGGCAGCGGCTTCATGGGCCGCGCCCACGCCCAGGCCTTCCGCGCGGTGGGCGGCCTGTTCGACCTGCCGCTCGCCCCGGTCCTCGACATCCTCGCCGACCGGGACGAGGAGACCGCGCGCGCATCGGCCGCCGCGCTCGGCTTCCGCCGCCACACCGGCGACTGGCGCCGGCTGGTCGAGGACCCGGCGGTGGATGTGGTCGCCGTCACCACGCCGAACCGGCTGCACGCGCCGATCGCGCTCGCCGCCATCGCCGCCGGCAAGCATGTCTATTGCGAGAAGCCGCTGGCGACCACGCTGGCCGACGCCCGCGCCATGACCGCGGCGGCGGAAGCCCGCGGGGTGGTGACGCTGGTGGGGTTCAATTACCTGAAGAACCCGATGATCGCGCTCGCCCGCGAGATCGTGCAGGGCGGCGAGATCGGCGAGGTCACCGGCTTCCGCGGCATCCATGCCGAGGATTTCATGGCCGACCCCGACCAGCCCTACGGCTGGCGCTGCGAGCCGGACAATGCCGGCGGCGCGCTGGCCGACATCGGCAGCCACATCATCGCCATGGCCCGGCACCTCGCCGGCGAGATCACCGCCGTCTCCGGCCGGCTGCACACCGTCCACGGCAGCCGCCCGGCCGCTCCCGGTTCCACCGAACGCAAGTCCGTCACCGTCGACGATCAGGCCCATGCGCTGGTCGAGTTCGCCGGCGGCGCCACGGGAAGCCTGACCGCGAGCTGGATCGCGCAGGGCCGCAAGATGCAGCTCGCCTTCGAGCTGACCGGCACCCGCGGCTCCATCGCCTTCACGCAGGAGCGCTTCAACGAGCTGCGGCTCTACACCGCCGGCGGCCGGCGCGGGCGGGAGGGCTACACCCTGATCGCCGCCGGGCCGGAGCACGGCGATTATGGCGCCTTCTGCCCGGCGCCCGGCCACCAGATCGGCTTCAACGACCTGAAGGCCATCGAGGTCAAGGCGCTGGTCGAGGCCATCGCCGGCACGTCCGCCGCCGGTCCCGACTTCCGCGAAGCCTGCGAGGTGGAGCGGGTGGCGGAGGCCATCCACCGTTCGCACCGCGACCGCTGCTGGATCGACGTCCGGTCGGTCTGATCCCCGAAACCAAGAACCGCCTATCCAGGAGTTCCCCAATGGTTCGCTTCGCCGTCATCGGCTGTGGTCGCATCGGCCGCATGCATGCCCGCAACATCAAGGCCCATCCCCGCGCCGACGTGACGGTCGTCCAGGACGTCGCCACCACGGCGGCTGAGGAGACCGCGGCGGCGGTCGGCGCCCGCGTCGCCCGCACGGCCGAGGAGGTGCTGGCCGATCCGGCGGTGGACGCCCTGTTCATCGCCTCCTCGACCGACACCCATGTCGACCTGATCGCCGCCGGGGCGAAGGCCGGCAAGCCGGTGCTGTGCGAGAAGCCGATCGACCTGGACATGGGCCGGGTCGAGGCCTGCTGGGCGGAGATCGCGCCGCTGAACCCGCTGGTGATGATCGGCTTCAACCGCCGCTTCGACCCCTCCTTCAAGGCGGTGCGCGACCGCATCCAGGCCGGCGAGATCGGCCGGCTGGAGCAGGTGGTCATCACCAGCCGCGACCCGGCGCCGCCGCCGGCCGCCTACGTCAAGCGCTCCGGCGGGCTGTTCCGCGACATGACCATCCACGACTTCGACATGGCCCGCTATCTGGCCGGCGACATCGTCGAGGTGCAGGCGATGGGCGCCAACCTGATCGACCCGGCCATCGGGGCGGAGGGCGACATCGACGCCGCCATGATCGTGCTGCGGGCGGCCTCCGGCGCGCTCGTCCACATCAACAACAGCCGGCGCAGCGTCTACGGCTACGACCAGCGGGTGGAGGCCTTCGGCTCCGAGGGGATGCTGCAGGCCGGCAACCGCCGCGCCACCACGGTGGAAGCCTGGGGCGCCGCCCGTACCGCGGCGCAGGACCCCGTGCTGGACTTCTTCATCGAGCGCTACCGCGAAGCCTATCTCGCCGAGATCGACCATTTCGTCGATTGCGTCGAGACCGGCGCCACGCCGCTGTCGAGCTTCCGGGAAGGCCGCGAGGCCCAGCGTCTGGCGGAGGCCGCCATCCGCTCGCTGGAGACCGGCGCCATCGTGCGGGTGTCGGACGTGGCGGTGCGATAGGCGCGGCATCTGCCGTCCGGCCCGTCCATCCTGTCCGCCCCATCCTGTCCGGACAAAGACCGACATGGCCGTGCCCCGTCACGGCCATGCCGATTCCCGGGGGGCGGGGCGGCTGCCGGGCACAAGGGGCTTGGTCCCCGCGGCGGGAACATTTATTCTACCGGGCAACCCGCGCCGACATGCGCCCCACCGACAGGCCGACACCGATCCCATGGAGCCAGAGACCGACGCCCCGGCGAGCTTCACCGCTCTCCAGGCCGCCATCGCGCAGCGCCAGAACAGCCTCAGCCCGCGCCTGCGGCAGATCGCCGAGTTCGCGCTGTCCAATCCCAACGACATGGCGCTGCAGACCGTGGCGCAGATCGCGGAGCAGGCGGGCGTCCAGCCCTCCGCCCTGATCCGCTTCTCCAAGTCGCTGGGCTACGAGGGCTTCACGGAGATGCAGCGCGTCTTCCGCAGCCGCCTCACCGACAACATGCCCAACTACAAGGAGCGCATCCGCGCGCTGGCCGACGGCGGGCCGGGCCTGACCGACGCCGGCCGGGTGGTGGAGCATTTCATCGACGCCGGCATCAACGCGCTGCAGCACCTGCGGCAGGAACTGTCGGGCGCCGAGATCGAGCGGGCGCTCGATCTGCTGGAGCGGGCCGACCACATCTACGTCATGGGCCAGCGCCGCTCCTTTCCGGTGGCGGCCTATCTCGGCTACGCGCTGGGGCGGCTCGGCCGGCGCACCGTCCTGCTCGACGGGCTGGGCGGCATGCTGCGCCAGCAGGTGCAGGCCATCGGCGACCGCGACCTGCTGGTGGCGATCAGCTTCAAGCCCTATTCGGAGGACACGGTGGAGATCTGCCGGCTCGCCGCCGGCAACGGCGTCTCGGTGCTGGGGATCACCGACGGGACGCTGAGCCCGATCATGCCGCTCGCCGTCGTGACGCTGGCGGTGGAGGATGCGCAGGTGAAGGGCTTCCGCTCGCTCACCGCCACCATGTGCCTGGCGGTCAGCCTGATCGTGGCGCTCGGCCAGCGGCTCGACAAAGAAAAGGCCGGACGGTAGGGGGACCGTCCGGCCATCAGGTAACCTCTGCCAGGAGATAGCAAGAGGCAGACGCAACCGAGGAACCACGCAACACAGGCCACGTCGCGGAGGCCCGGACCTGGGTTGGGGCCGAAGTCGGGACCTGCGCGGCTGCCCCGGGGAAGGGCGCCGTCTCGCGCAGGACCGGCAACTTCGGGAGAAACCGGATCGTCCATCGCCGCCGATCGTCCGGGCCAAGGGACCATTCCGGTGGAAGGCCCCCGCCTGGGCGCCGCGAGCGGGCGGCGGGGCAGATCGATAGAACACGATCCTGGAATACGTTTCAAGAGGGAATTTGTATTCTATCCCTCCGTCGAACCATCGGTCCGCCCGCCCCTCATTCGGCCGGAACGACGGCGGATTCAGAAAATAAATTCTATGAATGACGTTGGATGGAATGTACAGTTCCGCCCAGAACCGGCCTCCGCCGGCCGGTCAGGCCGTGCGGAGGCGAAACGGGAAAACCGGGATGGAAAGGCTGACCATGAGCAAGCTGCTGCTGCGCAACCATGCGCCGGACGCCGCCGGGCGGGTCCACCATGTCACGCCGCAATCGGCGGGGTGGGAGCATGTCGGGTTCGATCTCTACCGGCTCGACCCCGGACAGACGGTTTCCGGCAGCGATCCGGGCCGCGAAAGCTGCCTCGTCTTCGTCTCCGGCAAGGGCGACGCCATGGCCGGGCGCGAGGAATGGTCCGGCCTCGGCGAGCGCACGTCCCCCTTCGAGGACAAGCGGCCCTACGCCATCTATGTCCCGCAGGGCGCCGGCTGGCAGGTGCGGGCGACCACCGCGCTGGAGCTGGCGGTCTGCACCGCCCCCGGCCATGGCGGCGGTCTGCCGGTCCGGCTGATCCGGCCGGAGGACGTCGCCGCCTCGGTCCGCGGCGCCGGCAGCAACACGCGCCATGTCTTCGACATCCTGCCGGAGACCAAGCCCGCCGACAGCCTGCTGGTGGTGGAGGTCGTCACGCCGCCCGGCAACTGGTCGAGCTACCCGCCGCACAAGCACGACCTCGACGACGGCACGGCGGAGACGCTACTGGAGGAGACCTACTATCACCGGATCGACCCGCCGCAGGGCTTCGCCTTCCAGCGCGTCTACACCGACGACCGCTCGCTGGACGAGGCGATGGCGGTGGAGGACGGCGACCTCGTGATGGTGCCGCGCGGCTACCATCCGGTCGGCGTCGCCCACGGCTACACCGGCTATTACCTGAACGTGATGGCCGGCCCGCGCCGCGCCTGGCATTTCAACACGGCGCCGGAACACCGCTGGCTGATGCGGGCCTCGTGACCCGGCCGCCGGCGGCGGGCAGGCTTGAGGGAACAGCGGTTGAGCCCGGCCGGCCGCCGTGGGAGAAGCTGGGGGAGAAGGAAAGTCCGGACCGCTGGACCGGCGCCGGACCTTCCCGAGCCGACCCTGTGCCCCCCTGTGCCGAGGACATGATGGAGCTTCTGCGCGTCGTCCACCCCGCGATCGACCTCGATCTGCGCTATGCGACGGCCAACAACATCACCGGCGAGCCGATCTACCGGACCGCCATCGCCTATCTGCATCCCGTGGCGCATGCCGCGCTGACGCATGCCGCCGACCTCGCCCGGGCGCAGGGGCTGCGGCTGCGGGTGTTCGACGCCTACCGCCCCGCCTTCGCGCAACGCAGGCTGTGGGCGGCGCTGCCCGACGCCACCTTCATCGCCGACCCGTCGCTGGGGTCCAACCACACCCGCGGCATCGCGGTCGACCTGACGCTCGCCGATGCCGAGGGGCGGGAACTGGACATGGGCACCGGCTTCGACGACATGTCGGAGCAGTCGTTCCACGGCCGCACCGACATTCCGGTGGAGGCCCAGGCCAACCGGCTGCGGCTCGCCGGGCTGATGGCGCTGTGCGGCTTCAACTTCAACCCGCACGAGTGGTGGCACTACGACCTGCCGAGCCCCACCGGCTATCCGCTGCTGGAAGGCTGCCACGCCGACAGCGAGATGGGGTGAACCCTGCGCGAGGGAGGGGCCGTCAGCCCGCCGGCTCCTCCCAGCTCAACACCGGCGTCTCGCGCCAGGCGAAGCGGCGGAGGTGGTCGTCCACCACCGCCTTCACCCGGTCCAGTCCCTGCGCGTCCGGCGCCTCGCAGCGCAGGTCCAGCGTGTCGTCGCCGGCCGTCATGTGGCAGACGCCCCAGGGGAAGTCGGCGCGGCCCCGCCGCCCGTCATACTCCACCGGGATCTTGTGGGCGAAGTGCTTGCAGAGCTGGACCAGATAGCGGCTGGCCAGCGCGGTGCCGACCCGGGCCTGCTGCACCGGCATGGCGTTTCCTCCCCTGTTGTCGTTGATGGCCGTCTTGTCGCTGATGGCTGTGGGGGCGCCGTCAGAACTTGACGGTCGAGGACAGGTAGAAGGTCCGTCCCTGCGACAGCACCGGCGTGATGACCGAGGTCTGCCCATAGGTGGAGCGGGCGGAATAGGCCTGGTCGAAGATGTTGTTCGCCTCCGCCCGCAGGGTCCAGTTGGCGAGGGAGGGCGCCGGCTGCCACTCGGCGGACAGGTTCGCGACCTGATATGCCCTCAGCGAGCCGAAGCCGGCGGCGCGCAACGCATCGTCCTTGATCTTGAAGGCGAACTCCGACGAGGCGCCCAGCGTCAGGCGCCAGTCCTCGACGGTGTAGCGGCCGGCCAGCGTCAGCATGTCGCCCACCGGGGCGCCGGTGTTGTAGTCGCTGGGCAGCACCATGCGGCCGCCATAGGTGACGTCGCTGTGCGCGTACTTGGCGTTGACGCCCGCGTTCGCCCACCGGTAGCCGGCCGACAGGTCGAAGCCCTGGCTCTTCAGGTCCTGGCCGTTGATCCGCCGCAGCGTGGTGTAGTTCATGTCCAGCGGGTTGTCGATCAGGGTGCGGAACAGCGCGCCCTCCATCGTCAGTCCGCCGTCGGCATAGCGCAGCCCGCCGCGCATGGTGTGGGCGGCGGTCGGTCGGAGGTCCGGCGAATAGCGGTAGTTGTTGGCATGGAACAGCGCCGTCTCCACCATCTCCAGCCCGCCCCAGACATAGGCGTAGCCCGCGAAGGCGGTGACGCCGCCGCCGACGTCGACTTCCGCCGAGATGTTGGGGCTGAGGCCGGTGTTGTCGAAGGTCTGGCCGTCCACCGCGCGGTAGCTCTGGTGGTCGATCCGCAGGCCGGTCGACAGGCGCAGCCGCTCCACCGGCGACAGCCGCGCCTGGACGAAGCCGCCGATGGTGGTGATGCGCTCGCTGGCGTCGGTCGGGAAGTGGAAGCGCTCCAGCGACACCTCGTCCCGGTTGAAGTCGACGCCGGCGGTCAGCCTGCCCGTGGGGATGGCGAAGCTGTTCCTGATCGTGCCGCCGATGCTCTCCACCTCGGCCTTGAAGTCGCCGTGGGGGGTGGGCAGCCGGTTCTCGTTCGGCCGGTCCAGCCCGTTCCTGTTGTAGTAGACGTTGATGTCGGGATCGAACAGGTCGGTCGGCTTGGTCGTCCTGTAGCCGGCCGTGGCGGTGGTGCGCGTCGCCCTGGTGTGGTTCAGCAGCCGGCCGGTGGCGTTGTTGATGAAGCCCATGTTGGGGCGCAGGCGGCGCGTCCCTTCGTCCTCCACCCGCTCGATCGAGGCATGGACGCGGTGCCCGTCGGCGGATTCATAGGCCAGCTTGCCGAGCCCGCTCATCAGGTCGGTGGCGGTGCCGGCCTCCTTGCGGCCGTGGCCGTTCTCGTAGTCCTTGCCGCGGGCGACGGTGCCGATGCCCAGCAGCTCGAACCCGTCCTTCACCCCATAGCCGGCGCCGGTGGTGCGGAAGGTCCTGGAGTTGGTGTCGTAGCCCAGGACGACGGTGCCGCCGGTCTCCCGGCCGGGCAGCAGCATGTCGCGGGCGTCCTTGGTCGTGAAGCGCACGGAGCCGCCCAGCGCCCCGAAGCCGGAATCGGCGGGCGACACGCCGGCCTGGACCTCCGCCGACTTCAGGAAGATGGGGTCGAGCGTCAGGTTGCCGTTGTGGTGCCAGACGTTGTTGCGTTGCGGCGCGCCGTCCACGGTCACGTTCAGCTTCGCCTGGTCCAGCCCGTGGACATAGAGCTTCTGCGACGCGGTGCTGCCGCTCGGCACGGTGACGGCGGGCTCGTCCCGGAACAGCTTCTGCAGGGTCAGCGGCTGCTCGCGGTCGATCTTCTCCTGCGGGATGGCGCCGGTCGTCTCGATGTCGCGGACGGCGGCGCCCTCCACCTGGACCGGCTGCAGGGTCAGGGCGCCCGGCTGCTGCTGCGCCTCGGCCCGGCCGGCCAGCGCCAGCGGCACCAGGATGGAGGTGGCGAGCAGCAGCGCCTTGCCCCCGGCGGCCCGCTGTCCCGGCCCGGTCGTCTCAGGAGTCCGCGGGTCTCGCCCGGCACCGCACGGCATGGTCATGGCTGGTCATCCTCTCCGGCCGGCGCCCGCTCTGGACGGCGGCTTCTCTGCTGTGTTAGCGATAATAAGAATTACTCGCAATTCTCGACGGCGACCGGGCCTTCGGCGTGGCCGGCCGCCACGACGCCGGTATAGCCCTTTTGGCGGAGGGGCGCCTTTGCCGGACGGTCGAAGATCTTTGCGGGCCGGTCGAAGACGGGGGAGTGACATGACCAAGCCAGACGACGGCGGCCGGGCCGACAGCCTTCCCGCCGCCTGCCTGACCTATCGCGACCTGATGGGCGTCCTGCGCCGCGGCGACGGCCCCGTGCCGGCGCTGACGGCGCCGGACCTCAAGCCGGAGGATCCCGTCCTGCATGGACGGTTCCGCCTGATGTCCATGCGCTGCGGCCTGTCGCTGCACGCCACCGACGCGACGGACGCCGTCGACCTGACGACGCACGCGGCCGCGAAGCCGGGGCTGACGGTCGCGCTGTTCCTGCGTGGCGACGCCGACATCTCGCTCGGCGACCGCCGCTTCCGCATAACGGCCGGCACGGGGCCGAAGGTGTTCCTGCTGGCGCGGGCGGAGCCGGACCTGTTCATCCGCCGCGGCATGCGCGGCAACCGGGTGCGCAAGCTGTCGATCAACGTGCCGCCCGACTGGCTGGCGGACGATCCGCTGGCCGCCGACCGCCGGCTGCGCCTTTTCGCCGAAACCCATGGGGCGAGCGCCGGCTGGGCGCCCTCGGCGGGCCAGATCCGGCTGGCGGAGCGGCTGACCGGCCCGACGCCCTACCGGCCGTCGCTGGAGGGGCTCTATCTGGAAAGCCACGCGCTGGAACTGGTGGCCGAGCTGCTGGCGGTGCTCTCCGGCGGGGCGGGCGATCCGTCCGGCGGCCGGACGCCCGGCGAACGGGACCTGGCCCGCATCCGGCGGGTGCGCGACTATCTCCACGCGCAGGACGGCGCCTGCCCCCGCCTGGAGGACATCGCCCGCCATGCCGGAATGAGCGTCAGCGTCCTGCAACGCCTGTTCCGGGCCGTCTACGGCACCACCGTCGCCGACTATCACCGCAGCCTGCGGATGGACCGGGCGCGCCGCCTGCTGGAGCGCGACGGCGTGACGGTGACGGAGGCCGCCTACGCCGCCGGCTACGACAACCCCGCCAACTTCTCCACCGCCTTCAAGCGGCGCTTCGGCCTGTCCCCGCGGGAGGCGCGCGCGGTGCGGGTGGTGGTTTAGGCGCGCCCCTCGTACCAGGGCCGGGTCGCCTTGACGATGCGGACGACCGACAGCATCACCGGCACCTCGACCAGCACGCCGACGACGGTGGCGAGCGCCGCACCGGACCCCAGCCCGAACAGGCTGATCGCCGCGGCCACCGCCAGCTCGAAGAAGTTGGATGCTCCGATCAGCGCCGCCGGCGCCGCGACGCACCAGGCGACGCCGAACCGCCGCGACAGCCAGTAGGCGAGGCCGGCGTTGAAGTAGACCTGGATCAGGATCGGCACCGCCAGCAGGCCGATCACCAGCGGCTGGGCCAGGATCCGCTCGCCCTGGAAGCCGAACAGCAGCACCAGCGTGGTCAGCAGCGCCACCAGCGACAGCGGCTGGAGCAGGCCGAGCGTCCGCTTCACCGCCGCCTCGCCGCCGCGGGCCAGCAGCGTGCGCCGCCAGAGCTGCGCCGCCACCACGGGGATGACGATGTAGAGCAGCACCGACAGCAGCAGCGTGCTCCACGGCACGGTGATCGAGGCGACGCCCAGCAGCAGCCCGACCAGCGGCGCGAAGGCGAAGACCATGATGACGTCGTTCAGCGCCACCTGGCTCAGCGTGTAATGCGGCTCGCCCTCGCACAGGTTGGACCAGACGAAGACCATGGCGGTGCAGGGGGCGGCGGCCAGCAGGATCAGCCCGGCGATGTAGGAGGGGATCTGGTCCTGCGGCAGCAGCGGGGCGAACAGGTGGCCGATGAACAGCGTGCCGAGCAGCGCCATCGAGAAGGGCTTGACCGCCCAGTTGATGAACAGCGTCACCCCGATGCCGCGCCAGTGCTCGCGCACCTGACCCAGCGCGCCGAGGTCGATCTTCAGCAGCATCGGCACGATCATCAGCCAGATCAGCACCGCCACCGGCAGGTTGACCTGTGCGACCTCCGCCGCCGCGATGACCTGGAACAGGCCCGGCATCAGGTGGCCGAGCGCGATGCCCGCCACGATGCACAGCGCCACCCAGACGCTGAGGTAGCGCTCGAAGCCGCCCATGGCCGGGCGGGCCGCCGGGGCGCCGTGGATATCGGCCGTCATGATGGACCGTCCTTGTTGGGGTCAGCGGGCGCCGACGGTATCGTCGGCCGCCATCTCGTCCAGCTTGCGCTTCAGCGACAGCCGGTCAAGCGAGCCGATCGGCAGGCTGGCGAAGGCCTGGATGCGCCGCTGGATCTGCCGGAAGACGCCGGCGGCGAAGGCCGCCTTCTCGGCGTCCGAGCCTTCGGCGCCCGACGGATCGGGGAAGCCCCAGTGCGCCGTCACCGGCTGGCCGGGCCACACGGGGCAGACCTCGCCCGCCGCGTCGTCGCAGACGGTGAAGACGAAATCCATGGGCGGGGCGTCCGCCGTCGCGAACTCGTCCCAGCTCTTGGACCGCAGATCCGCCGTCGCGAAGCCCGAGCGGTCCAGCAGGTCGCGCACGAAGGGGTTGATGCGGCCGGACGGCATGCTGCCGGCGCTGAAGGCGCGGAACCGCCCCTTGCCCTCGCGGTTCAGCAGGCACTCGGCCATGACGCTGCGCGCGCTGTTGTGCGTGCACAGGAACAGGACATTGTAGACTCGCTCCTCGGCCATCGCTCGCTCCTCAGGTCTTCATTTCGGGCGGTGTCGGTCATGGGCGGCCTCAGCCGCAGCAGGAGGTGGCGGAGTCCGCCTTCGGGGCGCAGCAGCCTGACCCGGCTGCCGGACCGGCGGCGGCCGTCGCCGCGGAAAAGTCGGGCTTCGGGCCGCAGCAGGCGCTCGCCTCGCCGGCTGTGGCCGGGCGGATCAGGGCGCTGTCGCCGTAGGTCGTGTTCTCGCCGGTGGTGAGGAAGGTCTCCCACGCGATGCCGGTCGGGTCGGAGATCCAGGACTTGGTCGAGCGGGCATAGCAGCAGGTCGTCTCCCCCTCGTCCAGCACCGGCCCTTCGGCCTGCCGCAGGCGGCCGTGGATCTCCGCCAGCTCGTCCTCGTCCTCCGCCTGGATGCCGAGATGCTCGATCCCCGGAGCGGCCCCCCGGGCGCTGATCGCGAAGTTGACCCGCGGGTCCTCCAGCATCCACTTGGCATAGTCGTCCTTCAGGACGGCCGGTTCCGCGGCGAAGAGCGTGGAATAGAAGCGGACGGATTGTCCGAGATCAGAAACCGCAACGTGGACATGCAGGCGCTTCATGGTCGTCTCCCTGGCTTGGAGCGGTCTCGCGGCCGGCCGGCGCGGGCGCCGGGGCGCAGATCGGGATGCAGGCGGCGGCGGCCGTCGGCTGTCCGCAGCAATTCTCGGACAGGAAGCCCAGCAGGCCGTTCATCCGGTCGTAATCGGCCGAATAGATCAGCGACCGGCTGACCCGGCGCTGCAGGATCAGCCCGGCGCTGCTGAGGGTGGAGAGGTGGAAGGAGAGTGTGGCCGGCGCGACGCCCAGCGCCTGCGCGATGGCGCCGGCCGCCACGCCGTCAGGCCCCGCCTGGACCAGCAGCCGGAAGATGTCCAGCCGCGTTTCCTGCGCCAGGGCGGCGAGTGCCGCCAGGACCTCCGCCTTCTCCATCGACCGCTGTTCCACGGGTGTCTCCGGCGCCGGCGGCCAGCCTGCCGGCTTCATATTTCGATGATCATCAAAATAATCTGCCGGGCCGGGGTGGTCAACGATATTTCGAGGATTGTCGAAATGACGGCGGACGGGTGCGCTATGCCGATCAACCATCTGGCGGCGGCCCGGCGGAGCCGGTATGAACTGCCGGGCGCCGGCGGTGTCCGCCGCGGCGGGAGGTGGCGGGGAACGAGTGAGGAAGGATACGGATGATGGCCGAGGGCGCTGATCTGTTCGACCGGCTGGTCGCGGAGTCGCGGGACGACTGGGCCGCCTATGTCGACCATTCCTTCGTGCGGCAGCTCGGCAACGGCACCCTGCCGGCGCGGGCCTTCCGCCACTATCTGGTGCAGGACTACCTGTTCCTGATCCACTTCGCCCGCGCCTATGCGCTGGCGGTCTACAAGGGGCAGTCGCTGGCCGACATGCAGGCGGCCTTCACCGGGCTGAAGGCGATCCTCGACGTCGAGATGGACCTGCATGTGCGGCTGTGCGGCGGCTGGGGGCTGGGGCCGGCCGACCTGGAGCGGGCGACCGAGGCCAAGGCGACCATGGCCTACACGCGCTATGTGCTGGAGACCGGGATGCGCGGCGACCTGCTGGACCTGCATGTGGCGCTCGCCCCCTGCGTGGTGGGCTATGCCGAGATCGCCCGCCGGCTCGCCGCCGATCCGCGGGCGGCGGCCGAGGACAACTCCTACCGTGCCTGGATCGCGGAGTATTCCGGGGAGGCCTACCAGCAGGTGGCGGCCGGCGCCCGCGCGACGCTCGACCGGCTGGCGGCGCGCAGCATGACGCAGCAGCGCTTCCCGCAGCTCGTCACGATCTTCCGCCAGGCCTGCCGCCTGGAGGCCGATTTCTGGCAGATGGGCCTGACCGGCGCCTTCTAGGCCACGGGCCTGCCGGCCGAAGGGAGGGTGGCGGACCGTCCTGCGGGGATGTCCCCGTCGAGGATGGCGCCGGCCGGTCCGCCGCCGCCCCTCGGACCGCGGGGGTCCCGGCTCAGGAAAGCCGGGTCAGGTCGGGGAACGGACGGACCGGGTCGCGGCCGTCCCAATCGATCGAGGCTCCGCGGATCAGATCGAACATCTTTCCCTTCGGGCCGGCGACCTCCGACAGTTCGATCACCGTGCCGGGATGGTATTCCGTGTCGAAGTAGACGAAGCGGCCCCGCTCGCCGACCTCGCCGCTCATCACCACCTTGAATCCCTGCCCGGTCAGGCGCTTCAGGTCGGCGTCGAAGCTCTCCGTCCAGTAGGCCACATGCTGGAGGCCCGTGTTGCCGGCCTTGAGGAAATCCCGGTACATGGACGGCACGTCGTTGCGGGTCTGGATCAGTTCCATCTGCAGCGGGCCGGAGTTGGCGAGCGCCACGGAGTTGTGCACCTCGTAGGGCTCCCCGCGGTAGGTGTAGTTCACGATGGGGACCCGTTCCTTGTAGAACCACGGGCCGATGCCGAGAACCCGGCTCCAGTAGTCCATGGCGGCCTCGATGTCCTTCACGACATAGCCGGCCTGCCGAATGTGACCGAAAAAGCGGCTCATGACGAACTCCTGCATGTGTATCGGTGGACCGGCATCGTCACTGGGGAACGAAGGCCGTGGAAATCCAGGGAATGGCGGCGACGACGACGAGGCCGATGAAGAGCGCCGCGACATAGCCGCCGATGTATTTCAGTCCCTCGTCGGGATGGACCTTGCTGATGGCGCAGGCGCCGTAGTAGCCGACCCCGAACGGCGGGGAGAACAGGCCGATGCCCATGGCGAAGATGACCACCATCGCGTAGTGGACCTCGTGCACGCCGGCGTCCCGGGCGATGGGGAACAGCAGCGGCCCGAACAGGACGATGGCGGGGATGCCCTCCAGCACGCTGCCCAGGATGATGAAGGCGACGATGGAGATGGCGAGGAAGCCATAGCTGCCGCCGGGGATGCCGGCCATCCAGCGGGCGAGGTCGCGGGAGAAACCGGACTGCGTCAGGCCCCAGGCCATGGCGGTGGCGCAGCCGACGATGAAGATGATGGCGCCGGTCAGGGTCGCCGTTTCGATCAGCATCGGTTTCAGGCGCGTCCAGTCGAACTGGCGGTAGACGAGGAGACCCATCACCGCCGAATAGGCGATGCCGATGGTCGACACCTCGGTCGCCGTGGCGACGCCTTCGACCACCGCGGCCCGGATCACGAAGGGCAGCAGGATGGCAGGCAGCGCGATGATGGCGAGCCGTCCGATCTCCATCCTGGACGGCCGGCCGACCTGGCTCAGATCCTCGTGGCGGTACCGCCACCAGACCACCGCCCACAGCGCGGCGCCCAGGACGAGGGCCGGAAGGAGCCCGCCGGAGAACAGCGCTGCGATCGACACGCCGGTGACCGAGCCGATGGTGATCAGGACGATGCTCGGCGGGATCGTCTCGGTCTGCGCGCCGGTGGCCGACAGCAGCGCCACGAGGTCGCCCGGAGGGGCTCCGCGCTTCTTCATCTCCGGGAACAGGATGGGGGCGATCGCCGCCATGTCGGCGACCTTGGATCCGGAGATGCCGGATACGAGGTACATCGCCCCGATCAGCACATAGGACAGCCCGCCGCGCACGTGCCCGAGCAGGGCGGCGAGGAACTGGATCATCGCCCGCGCCATGCCGGTCATTTCGATCAGCATGCCAAGGAAGATGAACAGGGGTACCGCCAGCAGGATCAGGTGCGACATGCCCTCGTCCAGCCGCCCGACCATCACCAGCAACGGCGTCTTGGTGGTCAGCGACAGATAGCCGAAGGTGGCCAGCGCGAAGGAGAAGGCGATGGGCACCCCGGCGAAGACGTTCACCGCCACCACGCCGACGAAGAAGATGACCAGGTTCACCTGCCCCAGCGGCTTGAACAGCGGCCCGGCCAGCCAGAACAGCCCCACCGCGGCGGCCGTCAGCGCCGTTGCCGACAAGGCGAGGCGCCACGATCCGAGATGGACGAGACGGAACAGCCCGACCACCAGCATCAGGAAGAGCCCGGTGGGCAGGGCGGCCGCCCGCCAGGCGTTGCTGATCTCCAGCGCCGGCGTGACGATGAACTGCTCCTCGATCGCGTAGTCCAGCGTCGGATACAGGATCAGCAGGAGGAAGGCGATGGGCGCCGTGACGGCCATCGCCTCCAGCAGTGGACGGGCACGGGCCCCGAAGAGGCCGAGCATTCCCGTCATGCGCATATGCGCGCTGCGCTGCAGCGCGACCACCGCCCCCAGCATGGACAGCCAGAGGAACAGGATGGAGGCGAGCTCGTCGGACCACACCAGCGGCGCGTGGAAGACATAGCGCGTCGTCACTCCGGCCAGGAGGACGATGATCTCGACGAGAACGAGCAGCGCCGCCACGCCCTCGACCACGGTCGCCAGACCGCGGTCGAGCCGGTCCGCGAGGAGCCTGGGCGAGAGTCCGTTCGGCTTCGCCGTCTCCACATCAAAGCTGGCAGTATGGTGGGACATGGCCGCACCCTCCTTCGCCCGATTGTCCATGGATGGTCCCGCTCCTCAGGCGAGCTTGCCGACGGCCCCCTCCAGGAGAGCCCAGGCATCCTCGCCGAAGCGGCCCTTCCACTCGGCGTAGAAGCCGGCGTCGCGCAGCTTCGCCCGGAAGCTGTCGGGGCTCGGCTGATTGAACGCCAGGCCCTTGCTTTGCAGATCGGTCTGGACGGACTGGTTGAGGGCCTTGATGTCCTCGCGCTGCTGCATGCCGGCATCGTTGATGGCGGCGGCGACGATCTTCTGCAGGTCGGCCGGCAGGCTCTTCCAGGCGCGGCCGTTGGCGATGAACCAGTAGCCGTCCCAGATGTGGTTGGACAGGGCGCAGTATTTCTGCACCTCGTAGAGCTTGGCGACCTGGATGATCGGCAGCGGGTTCTCCTGGGCGTCGACCACCCGCGTCTGGAGGGCGGAGTACACCTCGCTGAACTGCAGGCTTGCCGGGGAGGCCGACAGCGCCTTGAACATCGCGATGCTGAGCGGGCTGACCGGCACCCGGATCTTCAGGCCGTTCATGTCGCCGACGGACTCGATGGGCTTGCCGCTGCTGGTCATCTGGCGGAAGCCGTTGTCCCACATCTTTTCGAAGGCGTAGAGACCGACCTTGCCGATGGCGGTGCGCACCGCCTCGCCGAGCTTGCCGTCCATCGCCGACCACACCTGGGAATAATCGGCGAAGGCGAATCCCACGGCGTTGATCGCGGCGACCGGGACCAGCGTGGCGATCACCAGGGCGGACGGCGTGAAGAAGGTGATGCCGCCGTTGCGCACCTGCGACAGCATGTCGGTGTCGCCGCCGAGCTGGTTGTTCGGGAAAATCTGGATGTCGACCCGGCCGCCGCTTTCGCGCCGGATGCGCTCGGCCGCCTCGTGGGCGCGGATGTTCAGCGGATGGGTGAGCGGCAGGTTGTTGCCGTACTTGAACTCGAACTCGGCCGCGCGCGCGATGCGCGGCATTCCGAGGATGGCACCGGCCACGGGAGCGGTGGCGAGAGACTGGAGCACGGTGCGGCGCGAGAGCTGAAGCATGATTCTTCCCCTTGCGGCCCTGACGTATTTTGATGGACTATGATGGGCATAGCCGAAACGGTAATTCTCGCATTTCCGGCTGTCAAACGCGATTGATGATGGTTTTTGATGGTTTCCCGGAGGCCGCGATGACCGATGACCTGGAAGGGACGACAGCCGCTCAGAAGGCCGGCGTCCGCGGTCTGCCGCGGATCGCCGACATCGCCCGGCTGTCCGGCGTGTCGACGGCGACCGTCGACCGCGTGCTGAACCATCGGCCCGGCGTGCGCGCCGCCACGGTGCAGCGGGTCCTGAAGGCCGCTGCGGAGCTGGAGTATCTGCCCGAGGCGGCGCTGATCGACGCGATCACCCCGAAGCCGATCCGCGTGTCCTTCCTGCTGCCGGCCGGAACCAACCTGTTCCTGACCGGGCTGGGCCAGCTCATCCGCAGCTCGGAGGCGGCGCTCGCCGCCCTCGGGGTGAAGGCGCAGGTCGACTTCATCAAGAGCTTCAACCCGGAGCTCCTGGCGCGCGCCCTGCTCCAGGAATGCCGGAAGAAGGACGGCATCGCCTTCATGGCGCTGGAACATCCGGCCGTCCGCGAGGCGGTCAACGAACTGGCGGACCGGAACGTCCCGACGGTGACGCTGATCTCCGACATCCTCAACTGCCGCCGGGTCGCCTATGTCGGTCTCGACAACCGCTCGGCCGGGCGCACGGCGGGCTATCTGATCGCGCGCTTCATCGGGCCGCGTCCGGCCAAGGTCGCGATGATCGCCGGAAGCCTGAGCTACCGCACCCACGAGGAGCGCGAGCTGGGCTTCCTCCACTATTTGAACGAGACCTCCCCCGCGATCGAGGTGCTCGGCCTGCGGGAGGCGCACGACGACGAGGGCGAGAGCTACCGGCAGACGCGCGCCCTGCTCAGCCACCATCCGGATCTGGCGGGGATCTACAACATCGGCGGCGGCGCCCTGGGCGTCGCGAAGGCCCTCAAGGAGGTGCGGCGCGAGAGGGAGGTCGTCTTCGTCGGCCACGGCCTGACGTCGCAGACCCGGTCCCTGCTGATCGACGGGACGATGGATGCGGTGATCACCTCCGATCCCCGCCGGATCATGCTGACCTGCGCCTCCATCTTCGCAAACCTGCGGGCCGCCCGCCCGCCGCTGGACGGTACGGAGGCGCCGCGCTGCGAGGTCATCTTCCGGGAGAATCTGCCGCAGGTCTCCGCACCCGTGCCGCCCGTTCCGGCCGGGCCGATGCGGTGACGAACGGCGTCCGGTGATCTCTCGCCGGACGCCGCCCGGCTCAGGGCTTGGGCAGCCGCATCCGGCGGGCCAGCGCGATGGCCGCCTTCATGTTGTGGTGGTCGGCGACGCCCTGCCACGCGATGTCGAAGGCCGTCCCATGGTCAACCGACGTGCGCAGGATCGGCAGGCCGGCGGTGACGTTGACCGTCTCATGGCGGCCGATCAGCTTGGCCGGAATGTGGCCCTGGTCGTGGAACTGGGCGACGACGAGATCGTATCTGCCGTCCACCGCCTGCTGGAAGACGACGTCGCCGGGAACCGGTCCCGCGACCAGCAGGCCCTCGTCGCAGGCCGCCTTGACGGCCGGGCCGACATGGTCGTCGTCCTCGCTGCCGTAGAGCCCGCCTTCGCCGCAATGCGGGTTGAGGCCGGCCACCGCGATGCGCGGCCGCTCGACCCCGGCGGTCAGCATGTGGCGATGACCGGCGCGGATGGTCTCCAGGATCAGCGAGGTGCGGCACAGCTCGGCCGCCTTGGCGAGCGACACGTGGGTGGAGACGTGGATCACCGAAAGCTGCGGGCAGGACAGGATCGCGTAGGACTTCGCGACACCGGTGAAATGGGCGAGCAGCCCGGCGTGTCCGTTGTAGGGATGGCCGGCCGCCCGCAGCGCCGCCTTGTTGAGCGACGCCGTGACCAGCACGTCCGCGGCGCCGCTCCGTGCAAGCTCGACGCCCTTCCTGACGCAGCGATAGGCGGCCTCGCCGGCATCCGGCGACAGCACGCCGGGAAGAATGCGGTCGCGGTTGGGCGCCTCGACGGCGCACAGGCGCACCTCGCCGGGGCGGCAGGGTCCGTCGTCGGGAACGAAGGCGATGCCCGCCTTCACCAGCGCGTTCGCCCGCGCCATGAAGACCGGATCCCCGACGACCAGGGTGGTCGCCCGCTCGTCCGACGACATGTCGGCGATGGCCTTGCAAACCACCTCCGGTCCGATGCCCGCGGGATCTCCCATGGTGATGCAGATGGTGTTCATCGCGCTTGTGCCTCTTTGCTGTCTGTTCGAATCAGCCCGGCAGGAGAGTGAAGACCGCAGTTCGGGAAGGACCTGTTGACACCCGCACGGACATCCCACATTATCACACTGATCACGTTATATAGAACATCGTTTGTGTTTCGTCATGGGAAGCGGGGCAGGGGATCCGGACCGGGCGCGGCATCCGCGCCGTCCAGCCGCTTCGACAGGCTTCGACCAAGCAGGAAAGACCTCGGTCATGGCATCTGCATCCACGCAGTCCACGCCGCTTCTGCTCACCTTCTATGGGGATGACTTCACGGGCTCCACGGACGCCATGGAGGCGGTCGCCATGGCCGGCATCCCGACGATGCTGTTCCTCGAACCGCCGACGCGCGAGGATCTCGCCCGTTATCCGGCGGTGCGCGTGGTCGGGGTCGCCGGCACCAGCCGCAGCCGTCCGCCGGAATGGATGGACCGCGAACTCCCCGCCGTCTTCGAACGGCTGAAGGCGCTGGGCGCGCCCTATTGCCATTACAAGACCTGCTCGACCTTCGACTCCTCGCCGACCGTCGGCAACATCGGCCGGGTCGCCGAGATCGGCCGCAGGGTGTTCGGCTCGCCGGCCCTCGTCGTTGTCGGGGTGGCGCGGCACAAGCGGTTCGTCATGTTCTCCACCCTGTTCGCGGCGGGCAGCTTTTCCGGCAACCAGGAGGTCTACCGGATCGACCGCCACCCGACGATGAGCCGGCATCCGGTGACGCCGATGCAGGAGGCCGACCTGCGGCTCCACCTCGCCCGGCAGACGGACAGCCGGATCGTCGGGTTCGACTTCCTGAGGATGCTGGCGGAGGATGCCGACCGGGCGCTCGACGCGGTCATCGCGGAGGGTGCGGAGCTCGTCGTGCTCGACACCTTCGATGCGGCCACCACCCTGGCGGCCGGGCGGCTGATGGCGCACCGGGCGGCGGCGGCGCCGGTGTTCCTCGTCGGCTCCTCGGGCGTGGAATATGCGCTGACCGAGCATCTGGCGCGAAGCGGCGCCCTGCCCCGGCAACCGATCCCCGCCGCCCGTGGGCCGGTCGGGCGCATCCTGTCGGTGTGCGGAAGCTGTTCGCCGATCACCGAGGGCCAGATCGCCTGGGCCGCCGGGAACGGGTTCGCGCCGCTGGCGCTCGACACCGTGGCGCTGATCGGGGGGACGGACGAAGGGCCGCTCAAGGCGGCATTGACCGCCCAGGTCCTGGCCGCGCTGGACGGCCACAAGGGGGTCCTGCTCCACACCGCCCGCGGTCCCGGCGACCCGCGGATCGAGGCGACCCGCGCCGCGCTGGAGCGCCGCGGCCTGACCGGCTTCGACAGTTCGCGCATCCTCGGCGGCATCCTCGGCCGGGCGCTGCGCGACATCGTGGCGGCGACCGGCATTGGCCGCGTCGCCCTGGCCGGCGGGGACAGCTCCAGCCACACCGCGCAGGCGATGGGGATCGACGCCCTGGAGGTGGCCGGTCCGCTGGTCCCCGGGGCGCCGCTGTGCCGCGTCCATTCCCGTGACGCCGTGATCGACGGCATGGAGATCGTCTTCAAAGGAGGGCAGGTGGGTGGAGCGGATTTCTTTGCCCGCGTCCTGGCCGGCTGCTGAACCCCGGACGCCAGGAGTGGATCGGCCATGGCCATGACCCCGGAGGAGCGCAGGAAGGCGATCATCGACCGGGTGGTCGTCGCGGGAACGGTCCAGCTCGACGCGCTGGCCGAGCAGCTCGGCGTCAGCCGCATGACGATCCACCGCGATCTCGACCTGCTGGAAAGCCGCGGGCTGCTGCGCAAGCAGCGCGGCGCCGCGACGGCGGAAAGCTCGCTGCTGTTCGAAAGCAACTTCCACTATCGCCAGCAGATCGAGACGGAGGAGAAGCGCGCCCTGGCACGGGCGGCCGGCGGCCTGATCCTGCCCGGCAGCGTCGTCATGATCGACGACAGCACGACGGCCCTGGCGCTGGCCGAGGACATCGACCCCGGCGAACCGGTGACGATCATCACCAATTCGGCCGCGGCCTTCGACCGGCTGCGCGGGCGCCCCAACCTCCAGCTCATCCTGACCGGGGGCGTCTACAACGACACGCTCCAGGGCTTCTACGGCCTCGTCTGCGAACAGGCGCTCGGCAAGCTGCGGGCCGACCATGCCTTCGTGTCGGCATCCTCGGTGGTCGGCACCGCGCTCTTCCATCAGGACCAGGAGGTCGTGCGCGCCAAGCGCGCGATGATGGCCTCCGCGAAGTGCCGGACGCTCCTGCTCACGCCGTCGAAGTTCGGGACGCTGGCGCTCAACCACATGGCCGACCTCGCCGAGTTCGACCGCATCCTCATCGCAAAGCCGCTGGACGAGGGAACGGTCGCCGCGCTGCGGCAGGCCGGCATCTCGTTCGAGCTGGTCTAGACAGGAAAGACGTCATCATGCTGGGACAAATCGGAAAGCAGCGTCGCGCGGCCCGGTTGATCGATCCGCGGACACGCCGCGGGTTCTGCATCGCGTTCGACCATGCATTGCAACTCGGTGCCTGCCCCGGTCTGACCCGGCCCGAGGAGTCGCTCGACCAGATGGCGGAGGCCGGGGTCGACGCCGTCATCCTGCCGCTGGGCTCCGCGACACGCTATGGCGCCCGCCTTGCCGGGCGGGGCGGCCCGGCGCTGATCCTGCGCCTGGACCAGACGACGATGTGGCGGGAAGGGACGCCGCTTGCCTATGCCGACGGGCATTCGCGTCTGGTGGCGACGGTGGCCGACGCCGTCGCCCTCGGCGCGGAGGCCGTCATCACCTATCTGTTCGTCGGTCACAATGACCCGGACGTCGAGACGCGGTGCGTCGAGATGAACGCGGCGGTGAACGCCGCGGCGCGCGAGGCCGGCATCGTCCACATCATCGAGACGATGGGCGCGCGGGGCGCCCGGGCGAAGGATGTGTTCGATCCCGGCTTCGTCGCCTTCCACACCCGGATCGGCATGGAGATGGGGGCGGACATCATCAAGACGGACTGGCCGGGCAGTGCCGAGGCAATGCGGCCGATCGCGGCCGCCCTTCCGGTCCCGGTGATGGTCGCCGGCGGCCCCGGCCAGGGGTCCGACCGCGCCACGCTCGCCCTCGTCGGCGAGGTTATGGAAAGCGGGGCGGCCGGCATCCTCTTCGGCCGCTCGGTCTTCCAGGCGAAGAACCCGCTGGGCGTGATGAAGGCCTGCCGGGCCATCATCCACGGCAACGCGACGGTCGAAGAGGCCATGGCCCGCGCCGGACTCTGAGGGCCGCGGGCAGGTCGCGCATCAGGCGCCCGAAGAGCGGCGCGGCGTGCATTTCCGCCTTCGCGGGAATGGCGTTTGCGGGAATGACGATGGCTGGGTGACGAGAGCCTTCGAAGCCTTTTCAAACGGACACTGATCCGGCGACAGCGTCTTCTTGCCGGACGTCCGGCCCGCGGGTGCGGGCGGGACCGCGCGCACGGGCGTAGCTTGTGCGGAAAACAGCGCAGCACAGGGCTGCCCGCTGCCGGCGCTCCGGGGCGGGCAGCCCTGTGGTTGTTTATTTCACCATACAATTAAACCAAAAACCGAATTCTGATGTTCAACCATGCACGATTTGGTTGATCATGGTGGTCAAGATTCAAAAAAATTTTGTAAAGCTGCAGCAGCAGTCCATTTTGACTCATATTGTTACTGGACGCTGCCAAACGTTACCTCTATCAGCATATCCAAAACGTCTATGCACCAGATTTTCATCTACAGAAATTCAGGTGTAATTAGTGATTCATGAAAATGAAAAAGTAAAAATTTGGTTTCTCCTGATTTTGCCGCGTCGAATTATCACTCATAAAATGACAGCGAACGGCAAAATACATAAATACAGAAATATATTATTCACTTTTTGGCGGCATCGTCGCACACGCTTCATATCATGACTATGCGGTGGCGCTCCTGTTGGCGCGGCTTGGTCACGCACATCTTCGAAGGGACAAGGCGAGCATGGGTATCGGCTTCATTGGCGGGGCGCGGGCCGGCGGAACCGTCAGGCACAGGGCTTTTGCGGCCATTCTTCTGGCATCCGCAGCGCTTGCCGGCTGCGCGGTCACGCCGAAGCCCGTGACCGAGACGGAGATGTCGGCGGTGGTCGATGCCGACCGGGCCATCATCGAGAGCAGTGCGATCGGCGTCACCGGCCCGATCACGCTCGAAGAGGCCGTGGCGCGCGCTCTGAAGCAGAATCTCGACTATCGCACGCGGCTGATGGAACAGACCCTCGCCGCCGGGCAGCTCGACGCCAGCAAGTACGATATGCTGCCGCGGCTGCTGACGGCGGCCGGCTATTCCTGGCGCGACGAGGACAACATCCGCAAGTCGGTGGACTCGGTCACCGGCCGCCAGTCCGTCGGCAACCCCTACATCTCCACCGACCGCGAACGCGCCACCTGGGACATCGGCCTGTCCTGGAGCATCCTCGACTTCGGCGTCAGCTACTACAACGCCCAGCAGAACGCCGACCGGCTGCTCGTCGCCAACGAACGGCGGCGCAAGGCGATGCACAACCTGATCCAGAGCGTGCGGACCACCTACTGGCGCGCGCTGGCGGCCCAGCAGCTTCGCGAGCAGGTGCGCAGCACCATCACCGAGGCCGAGGCGGCGCTCGCCGACTCCCGCCGCATCCAGGAAAATCGCGTCCGCAACCCGGTCGAGCCGCTGCGCTATCAGCGCAACCTGCTGGAAAACCTGCGCCTTCTGGAGAATGTCGACCGCGAGCTCGCGGTGGCGGAAATCGAGCTGGCGACGCTGATGGGCGTGCGCTCCGGCACCCGCTTCACGCTGGTCGAGCCCGGCAAGCTGGACTTCAGGCCGCTGGGCGGCGAGGTGGCGCGCATGGAGGAGATCGCGCTGCTGAACAACGCCGACCTGCGCGAGCAGTTCTACAACACCCGCATCGCCGCCACCGACACCCGCAAGGCGCTGGTCAAGCTGCTGCCCAACATCAGCTTCGACTATGGCTACAAGTATGACGGCGACAAGTATCTGATCAACCAGATGTGGCAGGAGGCGGGATCGCGCGTCGCGCTGAACCTGTTCAACCTGATTTCCGGTCCGGCCCAGATCCGGGCGGCGGAGATGAACGTCTCGGCGGCGGAGGCCAAGCGGATGGCCCTGCAGATGGCGGTGCTCTCGCAGGTCCATCTGGCGCGCTACCAGTATGACGACGCCCTGCGGCAGTACCGGCGTGCCGTGTCGATCTCCGACGTGGACAACGAGCTGGCGGCGATCGCGCGCAGCCAGGAGCAGAGCCAGACGGGCGGCTCGCTGGAGCGGGTGTCCGCCAAGGTGACGGCCATCCTCAGCTCCATCCGCCTCTACCACGCGGTGGCGAAGGTGAACGAGGCGATCAGCCGGGTGCAGGCCTCGCTCGGCCAGGAGCCGGAGATCGGCAGCCTGGACGAGATCCCGATGGACACGCTCAAGGAGCAGGTCCGCAAGTCCCTGCAACAGACGCTGTGACCCAGCAGCGGCCGGAGACCCGTGCCATGACCATCCGTCATCGCTCCGCCCTCGCCTGTGCCGTCCTCCTGGCCGCGCTGGCCGCCACCGCCCCGGCGGTGGCCCAGCAGGCCCGGCAGCAGGCGGCGGCGACCGGCTTCAACCCGCTGGAGATGCGGGCCCAGCTCACGCCGCAGCGCCACGCCACCCTGTCGGCGGAGATCGGTGCCAGGATCAAGCGTGTCGCGTTCAAGGACGGCCAGTCCTTCCGGGCCGGCGAGACGCTGGTCGAGTTCGACTGCGCGCTGCAGGCGGCCCAGCTCGACAAGGCGCAGGCGCAGCGGGCCGGGGCGGAGAACACGCTGGACGGCCAGCGCAAGCTGTCGAAGCTGAACGCCACCGGCATGGTGGAGGTGCGCAACGCCGAGGCCGAGGTGCAAAAGGCCCGCGCCGACGTCACCTACCTGAAGACGATGATGTCGAAATGCCGGATCGCCGCGCCCTACGACGGCCGGATCGTCGAGCACAAGGCGAGCGATCAGCAGTTCGTCCAGCCCGGCCAGGCGCTGATGGAGATCATCGACGACAGCGTGCTGGAGCTGGAGTTCATCGTGCCGTCGCACTGGCTCGCCTGGTTCAAGCCGGGATACGGCTTCGTCGCGCGGATCGACGACACGCGCCGCGACTATCCCGTCCGACTGCTGCGCACGGCCGCCCGGGTCGATCCGGTCAGCCAGTCCGTCAAGGCGGTCGCCGTGATCGACGGCAGATTTCCGGAACTGGTCGCCGGGATGAGCGGGCAGATCCTGCTGACGCCGCCGGCGCAGAACTGAACCACTGAAACAAGCCGCAACAGGCAATCCGGTCGAATGACCGTGATCGGGGGCACGTCACCATGAAGCAGTCTTCCAACAATCGCCGCACCCTTCGCCGCAGCGGGCCGCAGCCCTCCCGGCTCGAGCCCCGGATGATGTTCGACGGCGCGGCGATCGTCGATGCGGCGGCGATGGCGGCGGCCGATCCGCATCCCGACCGGACGGTGGAGGCTCATGTCGACCCGGTGACGGTTGAGCCGGTCACCGTCACCATCCCCCAGCCCGAGCCTCCCCAACCCGCGCCGGCCGCGACGGGTCCATCCGAAACCATGATCCGGGCGGAGGAGGTGGCGCAGAAGGACGCCGCTCCCCAGGAGCAGAGCGCGGCCGCGGACCGCGACACCCTGGCCGGAACAGCGGATACGGAGCCTGCCACCGGCTTCGCCGCCATCGACGACCGGGCGAGGGACGTGATCCGGGACTATCTGGGGCAGGATGGCCTGACGAAACTGTTCACCGCCTTCAACGGCCGACAGGACGCGCCCTCGGCGGAGTGGACCGGGCGCGCCGAGGCGCTGCAGCAGCGCATCGCCAGCGGCGATTACGGCGTCGCCATCCGGTTCGTCGGAGCCGACCGGATGTCGGGGCCTATGCCGCCTTCGCGGCGAGCGGACCCGACGGCAGCCCGACCATCTTCATCAACAGCGACTGGTGGCGGGCGCAGACAGACGCCGACCTGCTGACCCGCACCCTGGTCGAGGAGTACGGCCATTCCTTCGACCGGGCGCTGAATCCCGCGACGGACACACGGGGCGACGAGGGCGAGGCCTTCTCGGTCGCGGCGATGAATCTTCCGGTCAACGGGATCGACCGCGCCCGCATGGCGGTGGAGGACGATTCCGCCGTCCTGTCCATCGATGGCAACTCCTATGCCGTGGAACGGGCGTCCTACAGCTTCATCAACGCCTACCGGGTCTACACCGGCACCGGCCTGCTGGCGGAGAAGGAGCAGAACCGCGACTATTTCATCGACGAGCCGATCGGGGTGACGCGGATCACCGACATGATCCCGTCGACCTACTTTTCCGGCAACGATCTGGTCGTGCAGCTCACCATGGGCGCGACCAACTACTACGGCTGGGTCAGCCGGCCGATCAAGGACCAGGGCATCGTCCGCGGATTCTACTTCTGGTACGATCCGCAGTTCACCACCATGTCCACTGCGACCATGGACGGCAACCAGGACGGCGACCGCAACCCGGGCGACAACAACGCCTTCATCCTGGTCGTCGACCAGAGCTATTTCGACGGCATCGCGGCGTCGGGCACCACGACGATCAACGGCGTGGCCAGGACCTACAAGTTCGTCGGCAGCTCCTCGGACCGCGTCGACAGCGCGATCAACGCGCTGATCGTCCCCAATCGCAACCCCACTCCGGCGAACGACAGCCTGACGGTGCTGGAAGACGGCGGCGCGGGCACCGGCAACCTGCTGACCAACGACAGCGATCCCGACATCGACGCGCTGAGCGTCACCGGCTTCAGGGTCGGCGGCGTCTCCGGCACGCTGGGCCAGCCCTTCGCCATCGCCGGCGTCGGCCAGTTCACCCTGTCGGCCGACGGCAGCTACAGCTTCACCCCCGCGGCCGACCATGCCGGGCCGGTGCCGGCCATCACCTATACGGTATCCGACGGCAACGGCGGCAGCGCCACCGCCACGCTGTCCATCGCCATCACGCCGGTCAACGACGCGCCGGCCGGCACGGACCGGACGATCCCGCTGAACGAGGACAGCGCCTACGCCTTCTCCGCCACCGATTTCGGCTTCAGCGATCCCAAGGACTCGCCGGCGGATGGCCTTGCCTCGGTGGTGATCACGACCCTGCCGGCTCTGGGTCCCTCACGCTGAACGGTGTTGCGGTCACCGCGGGGCAGGAGATCCTGGCGGCCGACATCGCGAAGCTGCGCTACACTCCGGTACCGGACGGCTTCGGGTCGAGCTACGCCAGCTTCACCTTCCAGGTGCGCGACAGCGGCGGCACGGCGAACGGCGGGATCAACCTCGACCCGACGCCGAACCGGATCACGTTCAACGTCGCCAACGTCAACGACGCCCCCGCCGCCGCCGCCGATACCAACCAGATCACCGAGGACACGGCGACCGTCACCGGCGACGTCGCGACCAACGACAGCGATCCCGACGGCGACGGCCGGACGGTGATCGCGGTCTCCGGGACCGGGATGACGGCCGGCAGCGGCCCCTTCATGGTGGCCGGCCGCTACGGCACGCTGACGATCCAGGCCAACGGCCAGTACAGCTACGCCCTCGACAACGGCAAGGCCGCGGTCCAGGCGCTGCGCCAGAGCGGCGATACCCTGACCGACAGCTTCAGCTACACCATCGCCGATCCCGGCAACCTGACGGCGACCAGCACGCTCGTCATCACGATCCGCGGACAGAACGACGCCCCCGCGGCGGCGAACGACAGCAACGTCGCCAAGGAATCCATCGCCGGCTCCGGCAATTACGGGGTGAGCGACAACACCGGCTTCAAGGCGACGGGCAACGTGCTCGCCAACGACACCGACGCCGACCGCCATGGCGAGACGAAGACGGTCGGCGGGCTGGTGGCGAGCGCCACCGGGACGGTCGCCGGCGGCACGACCACCACCTTCAACACCACCTTCGGCGGCAACGTGAACAGCCTGCGCAACGCAGGGGCCCAGAACGTGACGGCCGTCCAGGTGGAGGCGGTCCCCGGATCGGGCACCTACACCACGCTGGTGAACGGGCTGGGCGGCAACGTCACCGTCCTGCAGTTCACCGGCAGCGGCAGCAGCGTCGGCATCATCCTGTCCGACCCGTCGGCGCTGGCGCAGTACCAGATCCCGCAGGGCGGGTCGCTCAGCATCCGGCTCATCGCCAGCGGCAACACCTATGCCGGGACCTATTCGTCCTCCACCGTGACGGTGACGGCCTCCACCACCGCCTCGCTGACCGCTGCCACGGGTGCGGTGGCCGCGGGCATGACCGTTGCCGGCACCGATGCCGACGGTGTCGCGTTCAGCACCACCGTGACCGGCGTCCAGTACGCCAACGACGGCTCGGTCAGCCAGATCACCCTTCAGCAGGCCCAGAAGCTGAACGGCACCCCGCTGACCTTCACCGCTGCGGCGGGAAGCACGGTCACCGGCCGCTACGGCACGCTGCAGCTCAACGCCGACGGCAGCTACACCTACACGCCGACGGCCAACAACCCGACCCTGAACGCCGGCCAGTCGGGGATCGACTCCTTCCGCTACCAGATGCGCGACGCCGCCGGCGCGACCGCCGGCGCGACGCTCGGCATCACCGTGCTCGGTTCCGGAACGAACGACCCGACCGCGGCGGCCGACGCCAATTCGGTCACCGAGGCCATCGCCCCGTCCGCCTCCGGCAACGTCCTGACCGGGGCCGGCACCCCGCTGGCCGGCCAGGCGGACAGCACGCCCCTCGGCACCGGCAGCCTGACGGTCACCCATGCGCGCAGCGTCGCCGTCAGCGAGACGGCGGTCGGAAGCGGAACCCAGATCGCCGGCCGCTACGGCACGCTCACCATCGGCGCCGACGGTTCCTACAGCTATGCCCTGAACAGCGCCGACCCCGAGGTCGACGCGCTGAGGACGAGCGCCACGACCCTGAGCGACCTGTTCGCCTACCGGATCGCCAACACGGCCGGCGGCCAGAGCGCCGCGACCCTGACCATCGTCATCAGGGGCTCGAACGACGCACCGACCATCGTCTTCGACACGGCGACCGCGCGGGAGGCCGGCGGCTACGGCAATGCGACGCCGGGCGTGAACCCGACCGGCAACGTGCTGGCGAACGACAGCGACGTCGATGCCGGCGATATCCTGGGCGTCTCGCTGATCGAGGCCGGCATCGGCATCTCCGGCGTTGCCCTGCCGGTCCAGACCGGCACCACAGCCGCCACGGGCACCGGCGTCGCCGGGTTCTTCGGCACGCTGACCATCGGGGCCGACGGCAGCTACGTCTATGTGGTCGACAACGCCAACGCGGCGGTGCAGGCCCTGGGCGTCGGCGCCACGCTGACCGAACGGTTCACCTACATGATGCATGATGCGGCGGGTGTTTCCCGAGCCGCCCTGCTGACCATCGCGATCCACGGCGCCAACGACGCTCCCACCAGCAGCCCGGCCTCCGCCTCCGCGACGGTGGCGGAGGGGGCGAGCGTCGCCCTGCCGGCCATCACCGTTGCCGACATGGACGACGCCACCCTGACGGTGCAGCTCTCGGTGCAGAGCGGCGCGCTCACCATCCTCAATCCGGGCAGCGCGACGATCCAGTCCGGAACGAACGGCAGTGCCGCCGTCACCCTGACCGGCACGGCCTCCCAACTGAACGCGGCCCTCCTGACCCTGTCCTACCAGGGAGCGGCGGAGTTCGACGGCAGCGACCTGCTGCGGGTCCGGACGACCGACGCCGGCGGGCTGGTCGCCCAGTCGACGGTCGGCATCACCGTCTCTCCCGACGACCGTTCGCTGACAGTCACCGGCACGACGGTCAACGAGGCCTCGCCCTACCTCGTCTTCAGGGTGGACGGTGCCGCCGGGCAGAAGGTGACGCTGGCGCTCGCGGCCACCGGAGCCGGCAACGGCCACGCCGCCATCGGCACCGACCTGCTGCCGAACCTGGAGTATTTCGACGGTACGGCCTGGACCGCCTACACCGGCAGCCCCGTCGCCATCCCGGCCGGCGGCGCGCTGCTCGTCCGCTCCGCGGTGGTCGGCGACGGCCTCTATGAAGGGGTCGAGACGGTCGATCTGGTTGCCGCCAACAAGGCGGGCCGGACGTTCAGCGGCACCGGTGGCATCGCCGACGACGCGACCGGCGACATCTTCCTGCCGGGCAACACCGGCTTCGCCCGCGACAGCTCGGGGGCCGGCTACCCGGCCTACCTCGACGACGACCGCGCCGTCACGGTGAACAACATCGCCGTCAACGAGGCCTCGCCCTATGCCGTGTTCACGGTGTCGGGACAGGCGGGGCAGGTTCTGCGTCTCTCCCTGGTCGAGGGGACGGCCAGGACCCCGGCCGATGTCGTGCCCGCGCTGCAGTATTTCGACGGCACCAACTGGGTCGACTACACCGCCGGCAGCGACCTCGCCATGGCCGGCGGCTCGCTCCTGGTGCGCACCGCCATCGTGAACGACGGCATCTTCGAAGGCCAGGAGGCCTTCGCGCTGGCGGTCACCAGGATGAGCTCGGGCACCACCGTCTATGGCACCGCGTCGATCTACGACGATGGAACCGGCGACGTCTATCTCCCCGGCAACCGGACCGGAACGCGCAACACGGCCGGCGACATCGGCTATCCGGCGCAGCTCGACGACGACCGCCTGCTCTCCGTCGACAGCCCGGTGGTGAACGAGGCGTCCGACCATGTCGTCTTCACCCTGACCGGCAATTCGGGACAGACGGTGACGCTGTCGCTGATCAACCAGACCGCGACGATCGACACGGCGCAGATGCTGAGGATCTGGGACGGGCTTGACTGGGTCGACTACGATCCGAACGCCGCCCTGCCGACCTTCGACGCCGCCGGCAGGCTCTATGTGCGGGCCGACATCCGGCAGGAGCAGGACACCGCTTACGAGGGGGCCGAGACCTTCCTGCTGAGGGCCACCCTGTCGGGTCGGGCGACGGCGGCGGAGGGGACTGCCACGATCCGGGACGACGGGACCGGCGTGATCCACGACATGGCGAGCGGCCCTTACCGTACGACCAGCACGGGGCTCGACGACGACCGATCCGCCACCGTGACCCAGGTCGGCAGCCCCGTCACCGTCACGGAAGGCCAGTCGGCGGACTATACCGTCACCCTGTCCCGGACGACCGTCCGCAGCGAGACCTATGCGCTGACGCTGAGCGGTGGGACGGCGACGTTCGGGACCGACTTCACCGATCAGGTCACCTTCAGCAACGGCGTCACCTACAACGCCATCACCGGCCTCGTCACCGTTCCGGCCGGTGTCGCCAGCTTCACCATGTCCGTCCCGACGGTGGACGATCCCGTGAAGGAGCCGGCCGAGGGCTTCTCGCTGACCATCGGAGGGGTCGCCGCCACCGGTACGATCCTCGACAACGACGCGGTTTCGGTCAGCCGCGTCGGCGATGGCGCGGGCACGGCATCCAGCGTGACGGTGACGGAAGGGCAGGCCGCCGTCTTCACGGTCAGACTCAGCACCTCCAGCAGCACGGCGGAGACCTATGCGCTGGCGCTGTTCGGCGGCACCGCCACGCAGGGAAGTGACTTCACCGACGCGCTCACCTTCAGCAACGGCGTCACCTATGACGTGGCAACCGGCCTCGTCACCGTCCCGGCGGGGGTGACGGGCTTCACCGTCACCGTGCCGACGACCGACGATCACATCAGGGAGCCGGCGGAAGCCTTCACCCTGACGGTCGGTGGGGCGACCGGGACCGGTACCATTCTCGACAACGACGTGGTTTCGGTCAGCCGCGTCGGCGATGCCGGTGGCACCACCTCCGGCGTCACGGTGACGGAGGGACAGGCTGCCGTCTTCGCCGTCGCTCTCAGCGGTCCGAGCGCCAGTGCCGACAGCTATCCGCTTGTGCTCATGGATGGTACCGCGGCCCTGGGGGCCGACTACACCGCGACGCTGGCCTTCAGCAACGGCGTGACCTACGACGCGACGACCGGCCTCGTCACCGTTCCGGCGGGGGTGACGGACTTCACGGTCACGGTTCCGACCTTGGACGATCCTGTGAAGGAGCCGACCGAGGGCTTCTCGCTCAGCGTGGGCGGAGTGATCGCCACCGGCACGATCCTCGACAATGACGTGGTTTCGGTCAGCCGCGTCGGCGATGCCGGCGGCACCACCTCCGGCGTCATGGTGACGGAGGGGCAGGCCGCCGTCTTCACCGTCAGCCTCAGCAACCCCAGCAGCACGGCGGAGACCTACGCACTGGCGCTGTCCGGCGGCACCGCCACGCAGGGAAGCGACTTCACCGACGCGCTCACCTTCAGCAACGGCGTCACCTATGACGCGGCAACCGGCCGGATCAGCGTCCCGGCGGGCGTCACCCGCTTCACGGTCACCGTGCCGACGACCGACGATCCCATCAAGGAACCGACGGAGGCCTTCTCCCTGGCGGTCGGGGAACCACCGGCAGCGGGACCATCCTCGACAACGACGCGGTCTCGGTCAGCCGCGTCGGCGATGCCGGGGCACCACCTCCGACATCGCGGTGACCGAGGGGCAGCAGGCGGTGATCACCGTGGCCCTCACCACGTCGAGCAGCACGGCGGAGAGCTATCCGCTGACGCTGACCGGCGTCACGGCCACGCCCGGCCCGGACTTCGCCACAGGCCTCGTCTTCAGCAACGGCGTGACCTACGACGCGGCAACCGGCAAGGTCACCGTGCCGGCCGGCGTGACCCGCTTCACCGTGGCCGTCGCGACGGTGGACGACGCCCTGGTGGAGCAGGCGGAGACCGTCACGCTGTCGGTCGCGGGCGTCACCGCGACGATCGCCATCGTCGACAACGACGTCATCGCCGACAGAGACGTCCCCCGGCCGCCCGCCGTGGAGCAGGCGCCGGCGCCGGCCGCGGCGCCCGCCGCGGTGCCGGTGGAGGTGTCCGTGCCGGTGGTCGCCCCGTCGGTTCCGTCCCCCGGCTTCGCGCCGCTGGTCGAGCCGGCCCTGACCCCCTACAGCCCCTTCAGCGATGCCGTCCTTCCCACCCGCTTCGACGGCCTGTCCGGGCGGGGCCTGCAGCACGAGCTGCGGGTCGACAAGCCGCTGCCCGACGTGCTGATGCCGGCCGGCGTCCAGACGCTGCGCTATGTGCTGCCCACCGACACCTTCATCCACACCGACAGGTCCGCCCGGGTGGAGCTGTCGGCGGTCATGGAGGACGGCTCGAAGCTGCCCGGCTGGCTGGTCTTCGACGCCAAGAAGGGCGAGTTCAGCGGCACTCCCCGGCCGGCTACAAGGGCGACCTGATGATCCGCGTGGTCGCCCGCGACGAGGCGGGCCGCCAGGCGGAGACGATGGTCCGCATCCGCCTGAGCGGGCAGGGCGAGCGCCAGGCCCAGCTGCCGGGCAAGGACGGGCTCGGCGCGCAGCTCCGGTCCGGCGGCATCCTGGCCTGGAAGGGGGAGCGCGACAGGCTGGTCCTGCAGGCGCGCGGCCTGGCGCTCGCCAAGGCGGCGAAATCGAGCGGCTCCGTCGGATGACGGGCCGGTTGGCGGACCGAAGGACGGATTGAGGGGCCATGACACAGGGCACCGAGACGACGATGGACGCGCATGTGCTGGCAAGCCTGCTGCATCTCGGGCGGCGGGCGCGGCAGGCGCAGGATCAGGCCGAGCTGCGGTTCGTCCTGGTCAACGAGACGCATGGGCTCGCGCCGTACCGGCAGGCCGCCCTGTGGATCAAGGGCGGCGGGATCGCCGCGCTGTCCGGCGTCGTCTCCGTCGAGGCCAACGCGCCGTACGTGCAATGGCTGGGGGGCGTCTGCCGCCACCTGGAGGAGACAGGGTCCGCGGCCGCGCCGCGGCTTCTGCAGGCGGACGACCTGCGGCAGCGGGACGTGGCGGAGTGGGGGGACTGGCTGCCGTCGGAGGCCCTGTGGCTGCCCCTGCCGGCGGTGGGACCGTCCTTCCCCGGCGGCGCGCTGCTGCTGGCGCGGGACGATCCCTGGACCGGGCCGGAAGCGGCGCTGCTGGCGGAATGGGCGGAGATGTGGGCGGCGGCCTATGCGCTCCGCCAGGGCTCGCGGCTGGGGCGCCTGAAGGCGCTGCTGGGGGGTGGAGGGCGCCGGCGCCTGTCGCCGCCGCTTCTGGTCCTGGCGGCGCTGGCCGTCCTGGCGGTCGTGCCGGTCCGGCTGACCGTCCTCGCCCCGGCGGAGATCGTGCCCCTCGATCCCTTCATCGTCCGCTCGCCGCTCGACGGGGTCATCGACCATCTGACGGTCGTCCCCAACCAGCGGGTCCGCGCCGACGAGCCCCTGTTCGAATTCGACCGCACCACCATCGGCAACAAGCTGCTGGTCGCCGAGAAGACGCTGGAGACCGTCAGGGCCGAATACCGGCAGCGCGCGCAGCAGGCCCTGTTCGACGAGGCGAGCAAGGCGCAGCTCGCCGTCCTGCGGGGTCAGGTCGCGGAAAAGGAGCTGGAGGTCGAGTATCTGCGCAAGCTCGACGGCCGCAGCATCATGGCGGCGCCGCGCGACGGCGTCGTTCTGTTCGACGACCCGGCCGAATGGATCGGCCGGCCGGTCGTGACCGGCGAGCGGGTCATGGTGGTCGCCGTGGAGGGGGAGGTCGAGGTGGAGGCCTGGCTGTCGCCGGCCAATGCCGTCGATCTGGAGCAAGGGGCGCCGGTGACGGTCTACCTGAACGCCGACCCGCTCTCGCCGGTATCCGCGCATCTGCGCTCCGTGGCGCATGAGGCGGCGCGGCGGCCGGACGGCACCTATGCCTACCGCGTCCGGGCGACGCTGGCGCAGGCTCAGGCCGCCGCCCGCACCGGCCTGAAGGGCACCGCCAAGCTGGAGGGGGAGAAGGTTCCGCTGGTCTATTGGGTCCTGCGCCGTCCGCTCGCCGATGCGCGCGCCTGGCTGGGCGTGTGATCCGTGCTGCCCCACCTGCGTGACGAGCTCGTCCTCTATTCCGGCCCGCGGACGGCGGACGGGGCGCCGACCTGGTCGCTGCATGATCCCGTCCGCAACGTCTTCTTCAGCATCGACTGGCCGAGCTTCGAGATCCTGTGCCGGTGGACGCTGGGCGAACCCGGCGCCATCCTCGCCTCCCTGAACGAAGGCACCCCCCTTCAGGCCGAGCTGGAGGACGTGAAGGCCGTCGAACGCTTCCTGCTGGAGAATGAACTGGTCCGCAGCGACCGCCCGCAACAGACGGCCCGGCTCCGCCAGCAGGCTGAAAAGCGCAGGGCGAGGCCCGGCCGGTGGCTGCTGCACCATTACCTGTTCTTCCGCGTCCCGCTCTGGCGCCCCGACCGCTGGCTGGCGCGCACGCTGCCGTGGGTGGAACCGCTGTTCTCCCGGAGCTTCATGATGCTGACGCTGCTGGCGCTGGCGGTCGGGCTGTTCGAGACCTCGCGCCAGTGGGAGCATTTCGTCACCACCCTGGTCGATACCTTCTCGATGGAGGGGGTCGCCGGCTTCATGGTCGCGCTGGTCTTCGCCAAGCTCCTGCATGAGCTCGGCCACGCCTATACGGCCAAGCGGTTCGGCTGCCGGGTGCCAGCGATGGGCGTGGCCTTCCTCGTGCTGTTTCCCGTCGCCTATACCGACGTCAACGAGGTCTGGAAGCTCGACGACCGGCGCAAGAGGCTGGCGGTCGGCTTCGCCGGCATCCGGACGGAGATCCTGCTGGCCGCCTGGGCGACGCTGTTCTGGGCGCTGGCGCCCGACGGTGCGTTCCGCGGCATGATGTTCATGCTGGCGACGACGACCTGGGTGACGACGGTCGCCGTCAACGCCTCGCCCTTCATGCGGTTCGACGGCTATTTCATGCTGATGGACTGGACGGGGCTCGCCAACCTTCATCAGCGCGCCTCCGCAATGGGCCGCTGGAGGCTGCGGGAGCTGCTGTTCGGACTGGGCGACCCGCCGCCGGAGGCGCTGCCGGCCGGGCAGCGGCGCGGCATGGTGCTGTTCGCCTATGCCACCTGGGCCTACCGGCTGGTGGTGTTCGGCGGCATCGCCATCCTGGTCTACAACCTGGCACCCAAGCCGGTCGGCCCCCTTCTCGGCGCCATCGAACTCTGGGTCTTCATCCTTCAGCCGGTTTGGAGGGAGCTTTCCATGTGGGGAAAGACCATGGGGCGCATTGCCCGCTCCGCACGCTTCCTGGCGACCCTGGGGGTGCTGGCGGCCCTGGCGGCGGTGGCGCTCGTCCCCTGGGACAGCCGCATCCACGCCCAGGGCCTGCTGCGTCCGGTGGGCTACTACTCGATCATCGTGCCGGAGGCCGCCCGGGTGGTCGCCATGCCGGTCGCGTCGGGCGCCGCGGTGGCGAAGGACGACATCCTGTTCGAGCTCGACTCCCCCGACCTCGACTACAAGCACCGCGCCAAGGAGATCCAGGCGGCAACCACGAGCTGGCAGACCGCCGCCGCCGGGGTGAACGGCGACCTGCGCGAGAAGCTGGGGACGATCCAGGCGACGCGGGCCCGGCTGGCGGCGGAGATCGTCGGCGTCAGCGCGGAGCGGAGCCGCTTCCAGATCAAGGCGCCGGCCGACGGCACGGTTTTCCTGTCCGACCTGTCCTTGAGGCCGGGCAACTGGATCAAGAAGAACGAAACCATCGCCACGCTGCTCGACGGGCGGCGCTGGCAGGTGGTCACCTACCTGCCGGAGGCGGACCTGGCCCGCGTCCGCGTCGGCGACGCCGCGCGCTTCTACCCGGAGCATTCCGGGCTGGACGTCCGGCGCCTGACCGTGGCGGCCATCGACCGCGACGCGACGCGCGTCCTCTCGGACGGCATCCTCGGATCGACCTCCGGCGGCCGCATCCTGGTGCGCGATACCGCCGGCGGCCCGGTCCCGGAGACGGCGATCTACCGCGTCACCCTGTCGCTGCCCGACGATCAGCCGCCGCAGGCCGCGGCGCTGCTGCGGGGCAGTCTGGTCCTGTCCGGGGCGCCGAAGTCGCTGATGGGCGATTTCCTGCGCTCGGCCGCCTCGCTGCTGATCCGCGAGAGCGGCTTGTGAGCCGGCGGCGGCAGGTCGCGCAGTCCGGCGCGCCGGTCAGGCCACGAACACCAGCCGGGTCATGCTCTCGCCGGTGCGGGGAAGGATCAGGTCGGCGTCGAGCTGGTTGGCGAGGCCCCGCACGATCCCCGTGCCGAGCGAGGCGCCGGTCGGCCGGCCCTCCGGCATTCCCGGCCCGTCGTCCGACACGGCGAGCAGCACGTTCTTGGTGTCCAGCCGCTTCAGCTCGATGTAGATCGTGCCGCGCACACCCTCCGGGAAGGCGTGCTTCAGGGAGTTGGTGACCAGCTCCGCCAGCAGCAGCGACAGTGTCGTGAGCTGCGACAGGTCCAGCCGGACGGGATCCGCCGCGACGTCGCAGATGACGTTGGCGGCGCCCGTCGCCTCGATCAGGTCGTCGCACAGCGCCCGGATATAGGTGCCTATCGGCTGGTCGAGCGCCTCCGGGCTGTGCAGCCGGCGGTGCATGCGGCCCATGACGCCCAGGCGGTGGACGGCCGAATCGAAGATCGACACGGCGGCGTCCGGTTCGGTGGCGATGCGGTTCTTTTGCAAGGTCAAGAGCGAGATCACGAAGGTCAGGTTGTTGGCGACGCGGTGCTGCAGCTCGGAGAACAGGGTGCCCTGCCGATCGGCGAGCCGGGCGGACACCTCCATCTCCGCGCGCAACCGTTGAAGAGCGCGTCGCATCGCGTGGATGATAGCGATATCGATGCCGACGATGAAGACATAGAAGCTGATCGCCAGCAGCTTATCCGGTCGCGTCGAGAGTACTTCGTCCGGCGAGATGAACCAGATCCAGGCGCCGAACCCGCTCAGCAGGGCGCACAGGATGCCCGGCCCGGTGCCGGCGACGAAGGCGGTCAGGATCACCGCCGGGAAGAAGGTCAGGTAGGGGAATCCGGGCGGCAGGATGCCCTGGAGAGACAGGCGCATCAGCAGTGCCAGCAGGAAGGCCAGGATCGCAAGGCCGTAGCCGATCGGCGGAGTCGGCCGGGATGCCAACCACATCAGCCACCGCATGCACTGCCCCTCTCCGTCCGTCGCGCCGCCCGTCAGAATATGGTGCTGCTAAACCGGAAATAACCTGTCCTGCCAGGGTATTCTCCTTTGGCGTGAAACGGCGGCACCCTCCTGCCCGGGGCGGGGCAGGAGGGTGCGCCTGGGCGGTTGCGCGGCGTGGGGGCGCCGGAACCGCTTACCCGACCGCTTCGGCCGCCGCGACGGCGCGGGGTTCTTCCGCCGCAGGGGTGCGGATCAGGTAATCGAAGGCCGACAGCGCCGCCTTGGACCCCTCGCCCATGGCGATCACGATCTGCTTGTAGGGCACGGTCGTGGCGTCGCCGGCGGCGAACACGCCGGGGACGGAGGTCTGGCCGCGGGCATCCACCTCGATCTCGCCGCGCGGGGTCAGGGCGATGGTGCCCTTCAGCCACTCGGTGTTGGGGACGAGGCCGATCTGCACGAAGATGCCCTCCAGGTCGATCCGCTTCAGCTCGCCGCTGTTGCGGTCCTTGTAGCTGAGGCCGGTCACCTTGCTGCCGTCGCCATGGACCTCGGTCGTCTGGCCCGAGGTGACGACCGTGACGTTCGGCAGGGAGTGCAGCTTGCGCTGCAGCACCGCGTCGGCGCGGAGCTGGCTGTCGAACTCGATCAGCGTCACCTGGGCGACGATGCCGGCGAGGTCGATGGCCGCCTCGACGCCGGAATTGCCGCCGCCGATCACCGCCACGCGCTTGCCCTTGAACAGCGGGCCGTCGCAGTGCGGGCAGTAGGCGACGCCCTTGTTGCGGTACTCGCTCTCGCCCGGGACGTTCATCTGCCGCCAGCGCGCGCCGGTGGACAGGATGACGGTCCGCGACTTCAGCGTGGCGCCGCCGGCCAGCCGCACCTCGATCAGCCCGCCCGGCACGGCGGCCGGGACCAGCGCCTCGGCGCGCTGCAGGTTCATCACGTCGACCTCATAGTCCTTGACGTGCTGCTCCAGCGCGGCGGCCAGCTTCGGCCCCTCGGTGTGCGGGACGGAGATGAAGTTCTCGATCGCCATGGTGTCGAGCACCTGGCCGCCGAAGCGCTCCGCCGCGATGCCGGTGCGGATGCCCTTGCGGGCGGCGTAGATCGCGGCCGAGGCGCCGGCCGGGCCGCCGCCGATCACCAGCACGTCGAACGGCGCCTTGGTCCGGATCTTGGCGGCCTCGCGCTCCACGGCGCCGCTGTCGAGCTTGGCGACGATCTGCTCCAGCCCCATGCGGCCCTGGGCGAACGGCTCGCCGTTCAGGAAGACGGTCGGGACGGCCATGACCTGGCGCTTCTCGACCTCCTCCGGGAACAGGGCGCCGTCGATGGCGACATGCCGGATCCGCGGGTTGAGCGCGCTCATCAGGTTCAGCGCCTGCACCACGTCGGGGCAGTTCTGGCAGGACAGCGAGAAATAGGTCTCGAAGCGGTAGTCGCCGTCGAGGTCCTTGATCTGCTCGATCAGCTCGGCCGATTCCTTCGACGGATGGCCGCCGACCTGGAGCAGGGCGAGGACGAGCGAGTTGAATTCGTGGCCCATCGGCAGGCCGGCGAAGCGCACGGCGATGTCGGTGCCGACGCGGTGGATGGAGAAGGACGGCTTGCGCGCGTCGTCGTCGCGGCGCACCAGCGTGATCTTGTCGGACAGGGACGCGATGTCCTCGAGCAGCCCCTGCAGTTCCTGCGACTTGGCACCGTCGTCGAGCGAGGCGACCAGCTCGATCGGCTGGCTGATGCGCTCCAGATAGCCCCGCAGCTGGGTCTTCAGATTTGCGTCAAGCATGGAAAGTGGCTCCCGCGGCCGTTCTTTTTAACGCGTCTGGCAGGCGTCGGCGGGCGGCCGGGCGGTCCAGACTCTCGAAATCCCGTTACCGGAGGATCCCCCGCGTCCGGACCGTCCGGACATCGGATCCTCGGGGTGTTCTCGCGGCCGGCCTCCGGGGCCGAAGAGTGCGGGCCCCGGAGCCGTCGACCGCCGACAGCGGTTCGACTGTCGCGACCGGCCGGCGATCTGCCGGCCGGGTACCCTTCGCGGACCTTAGATCTTGCCGACCAGGTCGAGCGACGGGGCGAGGGTCTTCTGGCCCTCCTCCCACTTGGCCGGGCAGACCTCGCCCGGGTGCGAGGCGACGTACTGGGCGGCCTTCACCTTGCGCAGCAGCTCGGTGGCGCTGCGGCCGACGCCGCCGGCGGTGATCTCGACGATCTGGATCTTGCCGTTCGGGTCGACGACGAAGGTGCCGCGGTCGGCCAGGCCGACCTCCTCGATCATCACCTCGAAGTTGCGGGTGATGGTGCCGGTCGGGTCGCCGACCATGGTGTACTGGATCTTCTGGATCGCCGGCGAGGTGTCGTGCCAGGCCTTGTGACAGAAGTGGGTGTCGGTCGACACGCTGTAGATCTCGACGCCCAGCTTCTGGAACTCGGCGTAGTTGTCGGCCAGATCCTCGAGCTCGGTCGGGCAGACGAAGGTGAAATCGGCCGGATAGAAGAACACAACCGACCACTTGCCCTTCAGATCGGCATCGGTCACATCGATGAACTTGCCATTCTTGAAGGCGGTGGCCTTAAACGGCTTAATCTCGGTGTTGATCAAGGACATTTACTTCTCCAGTGGGATAATGGTCGGATTGCACGTCATCCCGGCATCCTGTCCGCAACCGGCGGGACCCTCCGGGGTTCCCGATCTGCGTCAGTCCGCTGGGAGCCGGCCTCCTTTTTCGTTGGCTCGTTGACCGCTGAAGAGATAGGGGAATCCGGTGACAGGGAAAAGCATAAAATACCGATTGCACTGATCGGAAAAAACGATCACATATCGGGGCATGAAACCGCTTCCCACGCTCCGCCAGCTCCGCTACCTCGTCGCCGTCGTCGACCGCTGCCATTTCGGCCAGGCGGCGGAGGCCTGCCTCGTCAGCCAGTCCACGCTCTCGGCCAGCATCCAGGAGCTGGAGGAGCTGCTGGGCACCCCCCTGCTGGAGCGGACGCGACGCTCCGTCCTGCCGACTCCGCTGGGCCGCGAGATCGCCGAGCGGGCGCGGCTGCTGCTGAAGGGGGCGGAGGATCTGGTGGACATGGCGCGCGCCGCCGAGGATCCGATGTCGGGCCCCTTGCATCTCGGCGTCATCCCGACGATCGGCCCCTTCATGATCCCGCGCGTCATGCCGGTGCTGCGCGAGACCTTCCCCAACCTGAAGCTCTACCTGCGCGAGGACCAGACCGCCCGCCTGCTGGCCCGACTCGAGACGGGGGAGCTGGACGCGGCGCTGCTGGCCCTGCCGTACCCGGCCGGCGACGTCGAGATGCTGGACATCGCGGAGGACCGCTTCTCGGTCGTCTGCCCCGCCGGCCACCGGCTGAGCAGCGCGCCCGCCGCCCATCCCAGCGACGTGGCGATGGAGGATCTGTTGCTGCTGGAAGACGGGCATTGTCTGCGCGACCATGCGCTGGCCGCCTGCGCGCTGGAGGACGGGCGGCGCAACGCCACCTTCCAGGGTACCAGCCTTCACACGCTGGTCCAGATGGTGGCCAACGGGCTGGGAGTGACCCTGTTGCCGCAGATGGCGCTCGATTCGGGCATCCTGCGCGGGCTGGATCTGGTGGCGCGGCCGCTCGACGGGCATCGCCCCTTCCGCCGCATCGGCCTCGTCTGGCGCCGCACCTCCGGCCGCAAGGAGGCCTTCCGCCGGCTGGCCGAGGCGCTGAGGGGCGCCATGGAGGAGGGCGCCACGGAGAGGGGCGCCACAGAAAGGGGTGCCTCGGACAAGGACGGACCGGCCGCCGCGGCGCAGCCCGCCCCGGCGACCGAGGCCGCCTGATGGAGCGGCTTCGCGTCAGGGTGCGCGGCCGGGTGCAGGGGGTGGGCTTCCGCCCGCATGTCCATGCGCTGGCCCGCCGGTTCGGCCTGACCGGCTGGGTGCTGAACGACACCGACGGCGTCCTGCTGGAGGTGCAGGGGGAGGCCGCCGCCGCCTTCCTCGCCGCCCTGTCGGCCGAGGCGCCGCCGCTCTCCCGCATCGATCGGGTCGAGGCGTCGCCCCGTCCGGTCGAGCCGGAGGAGAGCGGCTTCGCCATCCGCCACAGCGAGAGCGGCGGCCCGGTCGCCACGGGAATCGGGCCGGACGCCGCCGTCTGCCCGGCCTGCCTGGCCGAGCTGTTCGATCCGTCCGACCGCCGCTACCGCTACCCCTTCCTCAACTGCACCCATTGCGGTCCGCGCTACACCATCACGCGGCGGCTGCCCTACGACCGGCCGCAGACGGCGATGGCGCGCTTCCCGCTCTGCCCGGCCTGCGCGGCGGAGTATGCCGACCCGTCCGACCGCCGCTTCCATGCCCAGCCCACCGCCTGCCCGGTCTGCGGCCCGCGCCTGTCCCATCCGCCGGACGCGATCCTGGCGGCCCTGCTGGCCGGCAGGATCGTTGCCATCAAGGGGCTGGGCGGTTTCCACCTCGCCTGCGACGCCGCGCGGACCGACGCGGTGGAGCGGCTGCGCCGGGTGAAGCAGCGCAACGACAAGCCCTTCGCCGTCATGGTCGCCAACGCGGCCTCGGCCGAACGGCTGGTCCATCTCGACCCCGACGAACGGCGGCTGCTGGAGGGGGTGGCGCGGCCCATCGTCCTGCTGCGCCGGCGGGGCGACGGTCCAGCCCTGGCGCCGGACATCGCGCCGGGGCTGGCGTGGCTGGGCGTCATGCTGCCCTACACGCCGATCCATTATCTGCTGTTCCACGAGGCGGCCGGGCGTCCGGACGGCGTGGCGTGGCTGGAGCGGGCGCAGCCGCTGACCCTGGTGATGACCTCGGCCAATCCCGGCGGCGAACCGCTCGCCATCGGCAACGAGGAGGCGCGGCGGCGCCTGGACGGCATCGCCGACCTGATCGTCGATCATGACCGCGACATCCTGATCCGCGCCGACGACTCGGTGGTGCGCAAGCTGGCCGGGGCGCCCGCCTTCCTGCGCCGCGGCCGAGGCCATGTTCCGGAGCCGATCAGGCTGGCGCGCCGCGTGCCGCCGCTGCTGGCGGTCGGCGGACATCTGAAGGCGACCATCTGCCTGATCCGCGGCGACGAGGCCTTCCTGTCGCAGCACATCGGCGACCTCGACAATCCGGCGACCCTGGACTTCCTGGAGGAGACGGTCGCCCATCTCACCCATGTGCTGGGGGTGGAACCGGTGGCGGTGGCGCACGACCTCCATCCGGACTTCCACTCCACCCGCTTCGCGCTCGCCACCGGCCTGCCGGCGGTTCCCGTCCAGCACCACCATGCCCATGTGGCCGCGGTGCTGGCGGAGCATCGCGTGGAGGGGCCGGCGCTGGGGCTGGCGCTCGACGGGTTCGGGCTGGGGGCGGACGGCGGTTCCTGGGGTGGGGAGATGCTGCTGGTCGAGGGCGCGCGGATGGAGCGGCTCGGCCATCTCGCCCCGCTCGCCCAGCCCGGCGGCGACCTCGCGGCGCGCCAGCCCTGGCGCATGGCCGCCGCAGCGCTCGCCCGGCTCGGCCGTGGCGACGAGATCGTCCCCCGTTTCGCCTCCCATGGGCCGGCCGAGGGGGTGCGGCGGATGATCGAGGCCGGGCTGAACGCGCCGCCGACCAGCTCCTGCGGGCGCTGGTTCGATGCCGCCTGCGGCCTGCTCGGCGTGCGGCCGGTGGCCGGCTTCGAAGGCGAGGCACCGATGACGCTCGAGTCTCTCGTCCGCCGTCCCCGCGTCGCCGACGGCACCTGGCGGGTCGAGGGTGGCCGCCTCGACCTCTCCCCGCTGATGGAGCGGCTGCTGTCGGCGGCGGACGCGGCGGAGGGCGCCGACCTCTTCCATGGCACCCTGGTCGCCGCCCTGCTGGACTGGACGCTGCCGGTCCTGGCGGAGCGTCGGATGGGCCGGGTGGTGCTGTCCGGCGGCTGCCTGATGAACGGCGTGCTGGCGGAAGGGCTCGTCGCCGGCTTCGCCGCTGCGGGGGTGGAGGCGCTGCTGCCGCGGCTGGCCCCGGCAAACGACGGCGGGCTCAGCCTGGGGCAGGCCTGGGTGGCCTGCGCGTCGCTTCCGACGGAATAGAAGCCCGCCGGCAGGCGTCCCAGCTTCCGGATATGCTGCGGCATCCTGCCGCAGGATCATGGGCCGCACGACCATGGGGCCCCGGAATCACGGGAGTGAGGACATGAGCTACGATCGGCTGGATACCGGCGCGCGCGGCGGGTGGATCGACCGGACGGCGGTGGGCGGGCAGGACCTGTTGCTGCTCGCCGCCCGCGTCCTGCTGGGCGCCATCTTCGTGCAGAGCGGCTTCGGCAAGCTGATGAGCCTCGGCGGCTTCATCGGCGGGCTGGAAAGCCAGGGCGTGCCGATGGCGGCCGTGCTGGGCACCATCGGCGCCGCCGTGGAGTTCTTCGGCGGCCTGGCCGTGGTGCTGGGCGCCTGGACCCGGCTGGCGGCGCTGGCGGTCGCCGGCTTCACCGTCGCCGCGACGCTGATCGCCCACCGCTACTGGGAGGTGGCGCCCGAGGCGATGAGGATGCAGCAGATCCAGTTCATGAAGAATGTCGCGATCATCGGCGGCCTGCTGTCGCTGGTGGCGTCGGGCGGCGGCCGCTTCGCCATCGACGCACTGCTGCACCGGAGGCCGTAAAGGTTGCGCACGCCAAGCCCACGCTCCATATCGGGTCTTCCAGGAAACGAGCAGAGGCCGGGATCGGGCATGGGATTGGCGGGCAGGCTGTTGGGCATGGCGGTGGGTGCCGCCCTGCTGGCATCGACAGGCGTGGCGGCGGGTGCGGCGCAGGCGGGTCCGGCGGAGGATCTCGCAACCAAGGGCTGCACCGCGCTGGCGGCGCGGGTGGACGAGATCGCCGGCCGCGGCCCGGTCTTCCTGCGCAGCTACGACAGCCCCTTCGCTCCCGGCCCGACCTCGGAGCCGGCGCTGTCCAACGCCGCCTTCACCTATGACAACGCGCTCGCCATCATGGCGCTGTCCGCCTGCGGCAGGAAGGCCCAGGCCCTGCGCATCGGCGAGGCGCTGCTCGACGCCGTTACCCTGGACCGCGCCGGCTACAAGGGGCGGCTGCGCAACACCTACCGGGCCGGCGCGCAGAAGCAGCGGCCGATCCCGCCGATGGGCTGGTGGGACGTGACGGAGAACCGCTGGCTGGAAGACCCCTATCAGGTCGGCACCGCCACCGGCAACGTCGCCTGGGCCGGGCTCGCCCTGCTGACGCTGGCCGACCAGACCGGGGAGAAGCGCTTTCGCGAGGGGGCGGCGACGCTCGCCCGCTGGGTGGTCGACAACACCCGCGACCCGCGCGGCCCCGGCGGCTTCAACGGCGGGGTACAGGGCTTCGACGGCCAGGCCCGGCCGCTGACCTGGAAGTCGACCGAGCACAACACCGACCTCGTCGCGCTGTTCGAGCGGCTCGGCCCCGACTGGTCCGGCCCGGCGGGGGAGGCGCGGCGCTTCCTCGACGCGCTGTGGACGGCCGGCGGCGGGCATTTCCCCATCGGCACCGCGCCGGACGGCGTGACCGTCAGCACGGCGACCTCCGGGCTCGACGCCCAGCTCTGGCCGATCCTGCTGCGCGGCGCGCCGGAGGAGTGGCGGGCGGCGCTGGCCTATGCCGAGCGGGCGCACGGCGTCGAGGGCGGCTTCGACTTCAACGACGACCGTGACGGCCTGTGGGTGGAGGGCACCGCACAGGCGGCCCTGGTCTATCGCGCGGTCGGGCGGCCGGCCGAGGCGGATCGCCTGTTCGCCGAACTGCTGAAGGAGATCAGCCCCGGCGGCCTGCTGTTCGCCACGCGGCCGGCGACGCTGACCACCGGCCTCGCCATCGGGCCGGAGAGCAGGACCGACGACTTCCTCTATTTCCGCCGCCCGCACCTCGGCGCCACCGGCTGGGCGGTGCTGGCGGCGCTGGGCTGGAACCCCTTCACCGGCCGGACGCTGCCCTGACGGGGCGGGCAGGATGAAAAAAGGCCCTTCTCCGCCGGGAGAAGGGCCTTTTTCATGCAGGCTTGCCGCCGGGGTCAGCGCACGGCGCGGCGGTTCGGGTCCACCTCGTCGGCGGGGATTTCCGAATCCTTGAAGGTGCGCACGCCGCTGACCATGGTGGAGATGATCGACTGGCGGGACATGATGTCCTCGCGCACCGCGGCGTAGACGTGGACCATCACGAACAGCAGGATCGCCCACATGCCCAGATGGTGCCAAGTGTGGACGTCCTGGCTCTGGCCGAACAGCGGGATGACCCAGCCGAACAGCTTGTCCTGCCAGCTTCCCTGGCCGGCGCCCTCGGCATAGAGCGCGAAGCCGGTCACGATCATGAAGGTGCAGCCGACCGTGATGAACCAGAACATGGCGAACTGCGCCAGCGGGTTGTGCCCGACATAGAGCTTCGGCTTCTTCGCCAGGAACAGGTACCAGCGCGCCTCCAGGATCAGCTCCCCCCACCAGGCGGTGTTCCAGAAGGGGAAGCGGAAGAGCTGGCGGGAGTGGTGGTTGCCGACGAAGGCCCAGTAGATGCGGCCGATGAAGCCGATGGCGAAGATGTAGGCTGCGGCGAAATGGGCGAAGCGGATGTAGCCCATCAGGTAGTTGGCGCTGGCCTCGCCCGGCTGGCTGGGCAGCGGGCTGGCGATCAGATAGCCGGTGACGGCCAGCACGGTGATCGCCAGCGCGTTGACCCAGTGCCAGATGCGCACCGGGACCTCGTAGACATAGATCGCCTTCAGGAAGCGCGGGGTCGCCGGTGCGGCGGCGGTCGCCGCACCCTTCTTCGCGTCGTCGAGAGGGGACATGGCGTCGTTCCTCCGGTGAAAGCGGTCAGCGCACGGTGACGCGGGCCAGCTCGGCGCCGTCCGGCGCCATGACGTGGGTGGAGCAGGCAAGGCACGGGTCGAAGCTGTGCAGCGTGCGCAGGATCTCCACCGGCTCGTCCGGGCGGGCCATCGGCGTGTTCAGCAGCGACGCCTCGAAGGCGCCGATGTTGCCCTTGGGGTCGCGCGGGCTGCCGTTCCAGGTGGTCGGCACGACGCACTGGTAGTTCTCGATCTTGCCGTCCTTGATCCTGATCCAGTGGCCGAGACCGCCGCGCGGCGCCGCGACGGTGCCGACCCCCTTGGCTTCCTTCGGCCAGGTCTTGGGATCCCACTTCTCGACGTTGGCGGTGGCGGTGTCGCCGGCCTTGATGTTGGCGATCAGGGCGTCCCAGTCGTCCATCATCATCTTGCAGCAGTACTGGCATTCCAGCGCGCGGGCCAGCGTGCGGCCGATGGTGGTGGCAGCGCCTGCTGCGGTGTGAAGCTGGTGCCGGCCAGCTTGTTGAAGGCGCCGAGCGATTCGGTGATCTGGTCCTTCACGTAGGTGACGCCCTGGGCATAGGCCAGGATGTAGCGGGGCAGCGGCCCGACCTCGACCGCATGGCCGCGCCAGCGCGGCGCCTTGATCCAGGAGTATTTCGCCGCCTCGTCCAGCTCCTTGATATCGGTGCGGCTGCCCTTGGCGTTCGGCCCCAGTTCGAACTTCGCCTGGGTGACGCCGTCCCACGGGTGCAGGCCCTTGCTGTCGTCGCCGTAGGTGTACCAGCTGTGGGCGACGAACTCCTGCACCTGCGCCGGGTCGCGCGGGTCGATGGGATGGACCTCGTTCCAGTTGCCGTTCAGGATCACGCCGCCGGGGAGCTGGCAGGTCGAATGGTCGTACGGCACCTTCTCGTAGTCGCCGTAGTCCATGACGTTGGTCGCGGCCAGCCCGCCGCCGTAGAGCCAGTCCTTGTAGAAGCTGGCGATGGCCAGCACGTCCGGCAGATAGACGTTCTCGACGAAGGCCGTCGCCTCGACGATGCGGGCGCGGATGAAGTTCAGCCGCTCCATGTTCAGCGGCGCGCCCGCGGCCCCCGTGCCTTCCATGTTGATGGCGCAGGGCACGCCGCCGACCATGTAGTTGGGGTGCGGGTTCTTGCCGCCGAGGATGGTGTGGATCTTGACGATGTCCTTCTGGAGATCCAGCGCCTCCAGGTAATGGGTCACCGCCATCAGGTCGGCTTCCGGCGACAGCCGGTAGGCCGGGTTGTCCCAGTAGCCGTTCTTGAAGATGCCGAGCTGGCCCGATTCGACGAACTTCCTCAGCCGGGTCTGCACGTCGCGGAAATAGCCGGGGCTGGACTTGGGGTGCGCCGGCGACACCGCCTGCTGCAGGGCCGAGGTCGCCTGCGGGTCGGCCTTCAGCGCGTTCACCGGGTTGACCCAGTCCAGCGCATGCAGGTGGTAGAAGTGCACGATATGGTCGTGCACCTGCAGCGTCTTGGCCATGATCTCGCGGATCAGGTGCGCGTTCTTCGGGATGCGGATCTGCAGCGCATCCTCCACCGCGCGCACCGAGGTCAGGGCATGGCAGCCGGTGCACACGCCGCAGATGCGCTCGACGAAGGCCCAGGCGTCGCGCGGGTCGCGGCCCTTCAGGATCACTTCCAGCCCGCGCCACATGGTGCCGGTGGACACCGCGTTGCGGATGACGTTGTCGCCGTCGACGTTCACCTCGCAGCGCATGTGGCCTTCGATGCGGGTGACCGGATCGACGACGATGCGGCGGCCGCCGTTGTCGAGCGAGAAGCCGTTGGGGGTTTGCACGACGGCCATGGTCAGACGTCTCCCTTGTGCTGCGCGCGCTTCAGGGCGCTGACGGCCGCATGCGCGGCGATGACGCCGCCGACCCCGATGGCGGCGGTGGTGCCGATCTCGTCGGCGTTCGCCTCGATGCCGAAGGCGTGGATGTCGGTCTGGCGCGCGTACCAGGAGCCCTTGTCCCAGAAGCCGTCCTCGGAGCAGCCGATGCAGCCGTGGCCGGCCTGGATGGGGAAGCTCGTCCCCTCGTTCCAGCGGACGGTCGAGCAGGCGTTGTAGGTGGTCGGGCCCTTGCAGCCCACCTTGTAGAGGCAGTAGCCCTTGCGCGCCCCCTCGTCGTCGAAGGACTCGACGAACTGGCCGGCGTCGAAATGCGGCCGGCGGTAGCATTTGTCGTGGATGCGCTGGCTGTAGAACATCTTCGGCCGGCCCTGGCGGTCCAGCTCGGGGATGCGCTCGAAGGTCAGCATGTAGGTGATGACGCCGGTCATCACCTCGGCGATCGGCGGGCAGCCGGGCACCTTGATGATCGGCTTGTCGGTGATGACCTCATGCACCGGGGTGGCGCGGGTCGGGTTGGGGCGCGCCGCCTGGACGCAGCCGAAGCTGGCGCAGGAGCCCCAGGAGATGATCGCCTTGGCGTCGCGGGAAACCTTGCGGAGCTGGTCGACGAAGGGCTTGCCGCCGACGATGCAGTACATCCCGTCCTCGTTCAGCGGCGGGTTGCCCTCGACCGCCAGGATGTAGTTGCCCTTGTACTTCTCCATGACCTCGTCGAGGATCGCCTCGGCCTGATGGCCGGCCGACGCCATCAGCGTGTCGTCGTAGTCGAGCGAGATCATCGACAGCACGACGTCCTTCACCAGCGGATGCGCCGAGCGGATGAAGGACTCCGAGCAGCAGGTGCATTCCAGACCGTGGAGCCACAGGACCGGCGTGCGAGGCTTGGTCTCCATGGCGTGGACGATCTGCGGCACCAGCTCCGGCCCGAGCCCGAGTGCGGCGGCGGTCAGCGAACAGTATTTCAGGAACGAACGGCGTGTGATCCCCTGCCGCCGCATCACCTCGTAGAAGGTTTCCAGCGTTGCCATCGGTTTGTTTTCTCCCGTTTCCGCGCGCCGGCCGGCTGAAGCTCACGCGCTTGACGGAAGGTCATAGGCAATATTCGTGCCGCCATACGCACAATCGGCGGAATCAATGGAGCGGGCCGGCCCGGGGGCGGGGGGCGGGGGTGCGCGGCGGGCGCGGCTGGAAAGAGCATGGCCGCTTTGGCGGGGCGGGTGGAAAGCAGCTTGCCGGTTCCGGCCGGGCGGGCATGAAAAAAGGGCCTTGGATGGCGGACCACCCAAAGCCCTCCGGCCGGAGCCTTCTGCAAAGCCTGCTGCCGGCGGCCCGTCAGACCGGCTGGCCGGCCTCCTCGCTGCGGCCGACCAGCAGGCGGAGCGCAAGGCCGAGGGCGATGCCGCCGGCATGCAGGGCGGCGGTGGACAGCAGGAAGCCGGCGGCATAGCCGAGCGCCGTGGCGTCGGCCGGCATCTCCGCCCCGTGGGCGAAGCCGTGGAACAGGCCGAACCAGCCGGTGAAGGCGATGCCGATCCCCACGGTGCGCGACATCGGCATGACGCACAGCATCGCCAGCACGACGACCGAGGCGTAGATCATCGGCTCGACCAGCGGCAGCGCGATGCCCAGCATCGCCAGCAGGCCGCCGGCCAGCATCGCCGCCAGGAAGGCGCCGGGCACCGTCAGGATGGCCCTGCCGCCGATGATCGTGCCATAGACGCCGACGGTGATCATGGCGATCAGGTGGTCCAGGCCTCCGGCCGGGTGCGCCATGCCGTCGAGGAAGCCGGCTCCGTCGAGATGCCCCGGGTGGGCCAGCGCGGGGGCGGCGGCGATGGTGAGCGCGGCGGCGGCGGACAGCACGCGAAGGGCGGCGGACGCGGACTTGATCGTCATCGGATCACTCTCCTGAACGGTGATGCGCCGGCTCGTCGGGACCGGTCGGCGTTACGGGATGCGGGTGCCGGCGGGCAAGGCCGGCAGCCGGTCTCAGCAGATCCGGGGCAGCGGGTCGCCGACCAGCAGGTCGACCATGCGGGTGCCGCCGAAGGGCGTGTCCATGACGACGCGGCCGGGCCGCTCGTCGGTGACGGTGCCGATGCGGGCGGCCATGGCGCCCAGCGGATGGGCGTGCAGCGCCGCCAGCGCCGCGTCCGCCCGATCGGCCGGGACGACGGCGACGGCGACGCCCTCGTTGCCGAGATAGAGCGGATCGAGCCCGAGAAGCTCGCAGAATCCGCGCACCTCGGCGCGGACGGGGATGGCGTCCTCGTCCAGCCGGACCCCGACCCGCGAGGCCTCGGCCATCTCGTTCAGGACGGCGGCGAGCCCGCCGCGCGTGGCGTCGCGCAGCAGCCGCGTGCCGGGAACCGCGGCCAGCAGGGCGGCGATCAGCCCGTTCAGCGGTGCGCAGTCGCTCGCCACCGGGGCGTCGATCGCCAGCTCGCCGCGCGCCGCCAGGATGGCGGCCCCATGGTCGCCGAGCGGACCGTTGATGATCACCGCGTCGCCCGGCCGGGCGTTGGCGATGCCGAGCTCCAGCCCCTGCCGGATGACGCCGACGCCGCTGGTGTTGATGAACAGCCGGTCGCAGGCGCCGCGCGCCACCACCTTGGTGTCGCCGGTCACCACGCGGACCCCCGCCGCCTCGGCCGTCGCGGCGATGGACCGCGCGATGCGGCGCAGCGTCTCCACCTCCAGCCCTTCCTCGATCACCACGGCGCAGGACAGCGCCACCGGCACCGCCCCGCCGACCGACAGGTCGTTGACCGTGCCGCAGACCGCCAGCTTGCCGATGTCGCCGCCGGGGAACTCCAGCGGATGCACGACGAAGCTGTCGGTGGTGAAGGCCAGCCGGTCGCCGCGCGCCAGCAGGTCGGCCATCGGCAGCCGGGCCTGGTCCTCCAGCGGCGCGCCGCCGTCGCCGAAGGCGCCGACGAAGACGTCCTCCACCAGGTCCCGCATGGCGCTGCCGCCGCCGCCGTGGGCGATCGTCACGGTCGGCACCTGCACGCGGCGCCGCGGAGCGGCGGCGCGGGGGGAGGAGTGGTTGTCGTTGCTGCTCATGCCGCACCCTTGCGCAGGCCGCCATACTGGTGATAGGCGGCGCAGGCGCCTTCCGAGGAGACCATCAGGGCGCCGACCGGGCTTTCCGGCGTGCAGGCGCCGCCGAACAACGGGCATTGCCAGGGCTTCACCGTGCCGGTCAGCACGCCGCCGCACTGGCAGGAGTCGGGCTCGGCGACCGCCGGGCTCCGGACGGCGAAGCGCCGCTCGGCGTCGAAGCGGGCGAAGCGCTCGCGGATGGCGACGCCGGATTCGTCGATGCTGCCGAGGCCGCGCCATTCGAAGAAGGGCCGCGTCTCGAACACCGCGTCGATGGCGGCGTTGGCCTGGGGGTTGCCTTCCTCCGGCACGACGCGGGCGTACTGGTTCTGGATCTCGACCACGCCGCGGTCGATCTGGTCCAGCAGCATCCAGACGGACTGCAGGACGTCCAGCGGCTCGAACCCCGTCACCACCAGCGGGCGGTCGTACTGGCTGGCGATGAAGCGGTAGGGCTTCAGCCCGATCACCATGCTGACATGGCCCGGCCCGATGAAGCCGTCGACCATCATGCCCGGCGTGTCCAGCACCGCGCGGATGGTCGGGATGATGGTGATGTGGTTGCAGAACAGCGAGAAGTTGGCGATCCCCTCGCGCTCCGCCTTCAGCACGGTCAGCGCGGTGGAGGGCATCGTCGTCTCGAAGCCGAGGCCGAAGAATACCACCTCGCGGTCCGGGTTGCGCCGCGCCAGCTCCAGCGCGTCGAGCGGCGAATAGACCATGCGGATGTCGGCCCCGTCGGCCTTCGCCTGCATCAGCGACTTCTTCGAGCCCGGCACGCGCATGGCGTCGCCGAAAGTGGTGAAGATGACGCGCGGGTCCTCGGCGATGGCGACGCAGTCGTCGATGCGGCCCATCGGCAGCACGCAGACCGGGCAGCCCGGCCCGTGCAGGAACTCCAGCCCGGCCGGCAGCACGCCGGACAGCCCGTGGCGGAAGATGGTGTGGGTGTGGCCGCCGCAGATCTCCATCAGCCGGACCGGCTTGCGCTCGGTGGCGCCCAGCCTGTCCAGCTTCTCGCCGATCCGGGCGATCAGGCGCCGGCCGGTCTCGCGGTCCTGGAAGGGGTTGGCCCCGGCGGTGAGGGGAGCGGTCATCACGCCACCTCGCCGGCGAAGGCGGCGATCTCGGCGTTCGCCTCGCCGATCTCATGCAGGATGGCGAGCGTCGCCTTCGCCTCCTCCTCGTCGATCAGGCTCATGGCGAAGCCGACATGGACCAGCGTCCAGCGGCCGACCAGCCCGTCGAGCGGGCCGTCCTTCGGCGCCACGCAGGTCACGTCGACGCTGCGGCGCACGCCCGAGACGTCGACGGTCGCCATCATGGCCTCCGCGTCGGTGATGGCGACGATGCGCCCCGGAATGCCCAGACACATCGGTTGGCTCCTTCCTTGTGCCCGGGACCCGCCCCGGGACGGTCAATGACGTTGCGCCGCCGGACCGCGCTCGATCCCATAGCGCTCCAGCTTGGCGCGCAATCCCATGCGCGACAAGCCGAGTTCGTCGGCGGCCCTGCTCTTGTTCCAGCGGCAGCGCACCAGCGTCTCCAGCAGGATGCCGGCCTCGATCCGCTCGATCCGCGTCTTCAGCGGCCCGCCCTGTGCCAGAACCTCCAGCGCGGCGGCGCCGTCCCATGGCCCGCCCGGCGGCCGGCCGTCGATCGCGGGTCCGGGGACGGCGATCCCGCTGGCGGTAATCTCCCGGACGGCGGCGCCGTCGACGGCGTGTCCGCGGCGGCCCCCGGCGGCCATCGCCGCGCCGCGCAGCACCGTGTCGGACAGCAGCTCCGCCCCCAGCCAGTCGCCCTCGCACAGGACGAGCATGCGCATGATCTCGTTCTGCAGCTCGCGGACGTTGCCCGGCCATCCATAGGCCTCCAGGCAGGCCAGCGTCTCACCGGTGAAGCCCTTCACCGTCTTGCCGTGCGCCGCCATCAGCCGGTCCAGGATGTGGCGCGCCAGCACCGGGATGTCCGCCGGATGGTCGCGCAGCGGCGGCATGGTCAGCGTCATGGTGCAGAGCCGGTAATAGAGATCCTCGCGGAAGCGGCCGGCCCGCACCTCCGCCGTCAGGTCGCGGTGGGTGGCGGCGATCACCCGCACGTCGACCCGCCTCGTCTCGTTGGAGCCGACCGGGCGGATCTCGCCCTCCTGCAGGAAACGCAGCAGCTTGACCTGGAAGGCGGGGGAGATGTCGCCGATCTCGTCCAGGAAGATGGTGCCGCCGTCCGCCTGCTCCAGCAGGCCCAGCCGGTTGGTGTGGGCGCCGGTGAAGGCCCCCTTCTTGTGGCCGAACAGCTCGCTTTCCAGCAGCTCGTCCGGGATGGCGCCGCAATTCTCGCCGTAGAAGGGGCGGTCGGCGCGCGGGCTGCCGTAATGGATGGCGCGGGCCAGCAGTTCCTTGCCGGTGCCGGTCTCGCCCAGCACCAGCACCGGCACGTTGAAGCCGGCGACCTGGGCGGCCTTGCGGCACACCTCGTCGATCGGGCTGCCGGGGGCGCGGACCAGGCTGTCGAAGCGGTACTGCCGGCGCACCCGCTCGCGGCGCGAGGCGACGCGGCTCTCGGCCACCCCGGCGGCCAGCTTCAGCTCGTTCGACAGCCGCTCGTGCTCGCGCTGGAGCTGGTAGGTCCGGGCGGCGTTGCGCGCGGTCAGCAGCAGATGGTCGGGGTGCCAGGGCTTGGTGATGAACTGGTGGATGCCCGCCGTGTTGATGGCGCCGATGATGTCTTCCGGATCGATGTAGCCGGTGATGACGATGCGCAGCACGTCGGGCCAGCGCTCGCGCACCTGGGTCAGGAACTCGACCCCGCTCATCTCCGGCATCCGCTGGTCGGAGAAGACGACCTGCACCCACTCCGTCTCCAGGATGCGCAGCGCCTCCGCCGCCGACAGCGCGGTGAACACCTCGAAATCCTCGTCCAGCACGCGCGCGATCACCTCGACCGAGCGCGGCTCGTCATCGACCACCAGGATGCCGGGGCGGACGGCGGCGGTCGACGGCGGCTGTGGCGGCGTCGGGAGCGGCGGCAGGGCCATCGCGGCTTACCCGGCGGTCGCGGCCCGCAGGGCGGCGGCGCGCGCCTCGGCCTCGGCGGCCAGCGCGGCGAGATGGCCGCGGCGCTGCGCCTCCAGCCAGCCGATCCACTCCGCCATGCCCTCGCCGCTGCGCGCCGACACGCGCAGCCGGTCGGCCTTCGGGTTGATGCGGCCCAGCGCCCGGTCGATGGCGGCGAAATCGACGTCGAGATGCGGCGCCAGATCCGCCTTGGTCAGCAGGACGAGGTCGGCGGTGGCGAAGATGTCCGGGTATTTCAAGGGCTTGTCCTCGCCCTCCGTCAGCGACAGCAGGACGATGCGCTTGGCCTCGCCCAGGTCGAAGGCGGCCGGGCAGACGAGGTTGCCGACATTCTCGATGAACAGCACGCCGCCCTGCGCGGCGGTCAGGGCCGGCAGGCTCTCCATGGCATGGCCGACCATGTGGGCGTCGAGATGGCAGCCCTTGCCGGTGTTGATCTGCACGGCGGCGACGCCGGTGGCGCGGATGCGCTCGGCGTCGTTGGAGGTCTGCTGGTCGCCCTCGATCACCCCGACCGGCCAGCGGCCGGCCAGCTCCGACAGGGTCCTGACCAGCAGAGTCGTCTTGCCGGCGCCGGGGCTCGACAGCAGGTTGACCGGGAAGATGCCGCTGCGCCCGAACAGCGCGCGGTTGGCGGCGGCATAGCCGTCGTTCTTCGACAGGATGCCGCGCTCGATCTCGATCATCCGGGTCTGCGACAGGCCCGGCGCATGGGCGCGGGCCGGACCGGCGCCATAGTCGATCAGGCCGGCCTCGCCGTGATGGTGGTGGGCGTGCCCATGCCCATGGTCATGCCCGTGGCCGTGGTCATGCTCGTGCCCATGGTCGTGGTCATGCCCATGGTGATGATCGTGTCCGTGATCATGGTCATGATCATGATGGTGATGATCATGGCCGTGGGCATGAGGGTGGTCCTTATCGCCGACCGTGGCGCCAGAACAGCCGCAGACCGTGCACATCACTCAACCTCCAGGTCCTTGATCGTCATCTCGGTTCCGCCATTGGGCCGGAGCCGCTCCCCGCCGCAGCGGGGGCAGGGATCCAGCCGGTGGCCGAGCGGCACCGTCTCGCAGCAGTCGAAGCACCAGGCCTGACCCGGCATCTCCAGCACCACCAGCTCGGCCCCCTCCGCCAGCGACCCGCGCATCACCACGTCGAAGCCGAAGCGCAAAGCCTCGACCTCCACCCCGGCGAAACGGCCGATCTCCAGCCGCACGCGGCGCACGCGGTGGAAGCCGTTGGAGCGGCCCGCCTCCTCCATCGCCTGCAGCAGGCTCTCGCAGAGCGCCATCTCATGCATTGGGCTAGATCAATCCCTATACAAATGAAGGTCGGTCGGCAGGCAGGGATCGACGCAGGCCAGGGCCAGCCGGGCGGCGGGTTCCAGCCGCTCGTCGGCCGGCAGGCTCGCCAGCATCCGCTGCAGCAATCCGCCCTCGGCGAGGTTCCAGTCGGTCGGCGTGACGATGCGGTAGCCGGCGATCCGCCCGCCGTCCAGCACCGCCCGGTGGATCAGCAGCCCCCGCGACGCCTCGGCGAGGCCGATGCCGGGCGGCGCCGGCTCCGCCGGCCGGCCGGGACCGCCCTCCAGCCAGCCGAGCAGATCGAGGATGCGGCCGAGCAGCCGGGCGAACAGGCTGCGCCCCTCCGCCGCCTCCACCGCCTGCAGCAGCGGCATGCCGCGGACCCGGTCGGCGCAGGTGACCTCGCGGGCCGGCAGGGCGGCCTCCTCCAGATCGCGCAGCGTGGGGGCGGGCAGGGCGGCGCGGCCCCAGGCCGGGTCGAAGCCGCGCCGCACCCCGGCCAGCAGCCGGACGGTCGCCGTCTCCCCGGCCGCCAGCCAGCGCTCCAGCTCCGCAATGGTGAAGTGCCGCAGCTCCGCTCCCGTCCCGGCCGACGATCCGGCGATCTGGCGGCGCAGCGCGTCGGCCGCTCCCGCCTGTCCGGAGGCGAGGGCGCCGACGACGCGCAGCGCTCCCGCTTCGGCCGGTGCGCCCAGGCAGGCCGGCCAGTCCCGCAGGATGGCGATGGCATGGTCGCGCACCGTCTCCTGCCGGGTGCCGGCGGCATCGCCGCTGCCCAGCCCCACGGCGGCGGTGGCGGCCTGACGGTGGGCGACGGCGCAGAGGTTCAGCACGGCGGGGACGAGGACCGTGGCCTGCTCGCGCGGCTTGCCGACGAGCAGCGCGGCGACCGGCCGGCCCGGCCGGTGGTCGATGCGGACCCGGACGGCCCCGTTCCCGACCGCGAGCCCGACGCCCAGCCGCCCGGCCAGTCCGTCCGGAAGACCGCCCGACGGATCGCCCGACGGATCGCCCGCTGCCGTCAAGACGCCCTCTGGAAGGTCAGCACGGCGCGGCGTGACGGCCGCGTCACCTCCTCCCCTTCCACGGCCGCCTCGCCGGCGGCCGGCGCCCCTGTGGCCGCCGGGTCTTCCGGCGGCGGGGCGAGCTCGGCCTCGCGCAGGCGGCGGATCTCGCCGGTGCGGGCGCCGTCCTCGCGGATCGACGGGTCGAACAGGGCGACCAGCGCCGCCGCCGCCGTCTCCGTCGCCTGCAGCATCGTGGTGAACTCGAACATCGGCGAGAAGAGCGAGCAGGCCTTGTACGGCCCGACGCCCGCCCGGTCGGCGTGCAGGAACTCGTAGAACCCGGAGGGGAACTCCACCAGCTCCTTGGCGCCGGGGGTCAGGCCCGACCAGTCGTCGTCCCCGCCCGGCAGCAGGACGAGGTTCATGAACCAGGGCGTCACCAGCGCCCCCAGCCAATGGCCGTTCCAGGCGCGGAAGCCCACCGCCTTGACCGCCAGCGCGTCGTTCACGATGGGGATGCCGCGCATCTGGCCGATGTAGATCTCGCGGAAGACCGCCTCCAGCGCCCGGATCGCCTCCGCCGGGCGGGCCGGCGTCTCTGCCGTCACCGGGTCCGGCGGGGCGTCCAGCGGGGAGGCGGGAAGGGGAACCGGCTGCCCGTCCGGTGCCGGCGTGCCGGCGTCCAGGCTCATGAACTGGTCGCGGGCGCCGTCGCAGACCGGGCAGCGCCATTCCTCCGGCAGGGCGGCGAAGGGCGTGCCGGGCGGCACCTGCCAGACCTCGCAGCCTTCGGCCGGGTCATAGACGTGCCAGCAGATCTTGCACTCCATCCGCGTGGCGTCGCCGATGCGCGAGGCGTCGCCGAGGTAGGAGCCCTCGAAGCGTCCGGCGGGGAAGGGCGCGGTCATGCCCGCTCTCCGGTCAGGCCGGACCCGCCGATGGCGGACAGGATCTCGCCCAGCCGCTCGGCGCTGTCGGCGATGTCCTCGGCCGCGGCGCAGACCACGGCGGGCACGTCGACGATCTCCACCGTGTTCAGGATCAGCGTGTCCACCGAGTTGTAGTAGCGCACCCACCAGACGTTGGGCGTCGCCGTGGCGGTGACGCGGCAGTTGCCGTAGCCGCGCGACAGGATGGTGGTCGCCCCCTGGCCCAGCCGCTCCTCGACGAAGGCCAGATCCTCCGGCGTGTGGGGCAGCAGGCTGAAATTGACGGCATGGGGCGCGTCGCCGCGCGTCCAGGCGGCGCTGCGGTCCAGCAGCTCCACCAGGATCGGCAGGCCGTTCATCAGCCCGGCCGGCGCCCCCTCCGCCGCCGGCCGCCGGCCGGCCGCCGCCGGGAAGGCGCGGTTCAGCGCCACCCGCGGGAAGGCGCCGACCAGCAGGGTCTCGCCCGTCCGTCCGCCCGTCCCGGCCGGCCGCACGCGCCAGACCCCGGCCAGGGCGGCCTCCTGGATCTCCAGCCGGTCGCCCGCCCGCTCGACCAGGACGGAGACCTCGCCCTCGCCCAGCGCCTCGTCCACCAGGGACAGCGCCGGGGCGTCCAGCCCGTCGAGCGGCAGGCGGATCTCCTGCCCCGCCGCCCAGCCGGCGAGCGCCGAGCGCAGCCGCTCCAGCAGCTCCAGCGCGGCGGCGGAGCGGGCGGGATCGGCCACCTCCGGCAGATGCGGTTCATAGATGCGCATGCCCGACGGCATGGGCAGATACTCCAGCCCCTCCTCCTCCGCGTCGGGCTGGCTGCCGGGGCCGAAGCCGACCGGCGGGCGGGTCATGCCGAGGAACGAGGTCATGGCGCGTGTCCCTTCACTGCAGCCGGGTGGGGGCCGGGGCGTCGCCCGACAGAATGGTGGCGATCCGTTCCAGATAATCCTGCCAGTCGCGCACCCGCGCAATGGTGCCGAGCAGCGTGTCGCCGCGCAGGAAGACCAGCGCCGGCAGGCTCATCATCCCGGTGCGGGCGAGCAGGGCGCGCTCCACCGCCGGGCCGGCGACCGCCGGGGTCAGCGCCGGACGCACCGTGCGCACCAGTTCGGGCAGGATCACCGCGACGTCGGCCGTCTCGCCGTTGCCCTTGCCGTGGCCGGGCAGGAAGACGACCCAGGTGCCGTCGTCGCCGCGCCACGGCCCGGCCGCCGGATCGTCGAGCCGGGGATAGCCGTGCTGCGTGGTCAGCCGCTCCACCACCGGCGGCAGCGGGAAGACCGGCTTCGCCGGCCGGGCAGGGGCGCTGTCGGTGGCGGGGATGTCGGTCGCGGGGGCGTCGCCGTCGGTCATGGTGTCGGGCGGGAGGTCGGTCATGGCGGGAGCTCAGGCCTCGGTCAGTCCGGCGGCACGGGCCGCCTCCAGATGGGGGGGAAGGGTGGGTTCGCGGTCGATCAGGTCGGCGAAGCCGTCCTCGAAGCTCCCCCCGTTCATCGCCGCGGCCAGCGCGTCGAGGGCGGCGCGGATCTGCAGCGCCTCCTCCTCCTCCAGCCGGCGGCGGGCGGCGCCGAGGAAATCGAGCACCCAGTCGCCCGGCCCCACCTCGGGCAGCAGCGACAGGTCGACCGCGACGCGGGCGCCGGCCGCATCCTCCGCGGTGCCGACGATGCCGTCGACCGCGACGATGCGCAGGGGCGTGCCGATGCACATGGTCCGCCCTTCTCAGGCGAGGCCCAGCACGCGGGGGTCGCCGATGCGGCAGGCCTCCTCGGCGCTGGGGCGGCCGCTCTCGTAGGCGTCGCGGGTGATGGCGGGGGCGGCGGTTTCGGCCGCCGCCCGGCGCGGCTGCGCCTCGATGCCGAACTCGTCGCGCAGGATGGCGCGGATGGCGTCGACGGTGGGGGCGACCTCGGCGGCGACGGTCGCGGTCAGGCCGCCGCCGTAATCGTCCAGCACCTCCGGCTGGACGCCGACCAGGATCATCCGCCCCGGGCAGCGGCCGAGCAGCATGGCGCTCGCCAGCACCTCCTGGAAGCCGGTCTGGTGCAGGCTCATCTTCTTGGCGCCGAGGAAGGCGGGCACGTCGTCGTCGCGGAACACCCGGCGGGTGCCCGGCGGCAGGCCATAGTCGATGGCGTCCACCACGATCAGCACGTCCGCCGTTTCCAGGTGCGGCAGCAGGTAGAGCCCCTGCGTCCCGCCGTCCATCAGCGTGACGTCGGGTGGAAAGGCCCAGTCCTCGGCCAGACGCTCCACCGTGCGGACGCCGAAACCCTCGTCGGCCCACAGGATGTTGCCGATCCCGAGCACCAGGATGCGGTTGCCGGATGCCATTCCCGTTCGTTCTCCCGTCGCGGACCGCATCGTTGGCGGCCCGTCTTATCCCGGAGCGTTTCGTCTACAAATTCCATGCCACGGGGGCGGGGCGGGCAACCCCTTGATCCGGCGGGCAAAAACCGGGGCATTCCTTTGCCTGCTCAGCCATTGTGGATATGAACATTGCAGACGGATGCCGGAATGGCAATCAACTTGCCAGTCTGGCCGGAAACTTGCCGGCGGAGGAAGCCCCCTGCCGGCCGGCGATCCTTCATGCAGGCGGGACGGATTATTGCCGCAGGCCGGCCATGGGCTGCGGGCAGGCGGGGGTATAGGCGGCAATCGGGCAGAGGTCGAGGATGGGCACCTGGTCCGCGTGATCGCGTTCGGCAAGCGCCTCCTCGATCTGCCGGCGCACGTCCTTCTCCGAGCCGGGAACGCCGTTGGCGCGCGCGATGTCGGTCACCGTCTGCACGAACGCCTCGCGGGTCGGAATGGCCTGCAGGGCTCTGACGAGCTCCGGGTGGCGCGTGAAAAGATCCTGGATCTTCTGCAGGGTGGCAGGGCTGGACATGGCGGGCGGCCTTCCGAGGTAATCGGGTTGCGATGGGGGGAAAGTTATCGCATCCGCTCCTTTTGCACTTTTCCCCCCGTCCCAACTGTTTGACCGGTCGTCTCAATCGTCGGGTTCCACCAGCGTGCCGATCAGCCGAAGCAGCGCCTGTTGCTCCGGCCCCAGCCCGCCGGCGAGGAAGGCGGCGATCCCGATCTCCGCCCGGTGCCCGCCGGAGGCCGCATTGGCCTCGTGCCGGACGAACAGCCGGTCCGCATCGGCCCGGTCCGCATCGGCATCGCGGACCAGCAACCAGCGGTCCCCGTTGGAACTGCGATACAACTCCCTGCTTCCCGTCGCCATCACCGTGCCTCCTTGGCAGTCGCCGTTTGGCCAGTCACCGTTTGGCCGTTCGCCGCGTGGCCGTTCGCGGCCCGGGCCATTCCGGCAAACAGCGGCAGGAACCGGGAGTTGCACGGCGGACTGTGAAACGGTTGGCAAATCCCACAAATATTAAACGAAACGATCAAGTAACGCCTGGAAAAAGCGGCAAGTTGCCGCAGTAACAATGAATTTTACTCGGAGCGGCGGCGAATCGCTGTAAGAAGTCAGGCATCATGAATTTCCGAAATTTTTCCAGGTAGAACGATGAATCGCGCATCCTTGATGTCTGTGTCCGCCGCCTTGCTGGCCTGTGCCGCCCTGTCCGCCTGTCAGACCACCGGGGCGAGCCGCGCCGACGTGGCAAAGGTGGCGGTCGCGGACTCGAACTACGCCAACGAGAAGACCGATTGGGGGATCTCCCCGCGCAACGACCTGCTGATCGGCGGCTACCACGCCCGCACCCCGGCGACGGTCCCCGGCGCCCGCACCATCGCCACGGCCGACCTGCAGACGCTGATCGCCGCCGACCCGTCCGTGGTCCTCGTCGACGTGCTGGACGGCAAGGCGCACCCCAGCCTGCCGCAGGCCGTCTGGATGCCGGATGCCGGGCTCGACAAGAGCTTCCAGGACGCCACCCAGAAGAAGCTGGGCGAGCGGCTCGCCGGCCTGACCGGCGGCGACCCGAAGCGCCCGGTGGTCTTCTACTGCCTGTCGGCCGAATGCTGGCTGTCCTACAACGCGTCGCTGCGCGCGGCCAGGCTCGGCTACCAGTCCGTCTACTGGTACCGCGGCGGGCTGGAGGCGTGGAAGGCCGCCGGCCTGCCGACCGCGGCGATCGAGCGGCTCTGACGGCCGGGGGAGGGGGCCGGGGGAAGAGGCCGGGGACGGAGAAGAGCGCCCGGCCTCAGTGAACCGTGCATACGACGCACGGATCGAAGGACCGGACGATGTGCTGCACCGACAGCGGCGACGTCTCCCCCTCCCGCACCGGGGCGCCGACCAGCGCGCGCTCCAGCGGTCCCGGCACGCCGTCGAGGTCGCGGGGGGAGAAGTTCCAGGTCGTCGGCGCGATGATCTGGTAGCCGGCGATCCGCCCCTGCTCCACCCGCAGCCAGTGGCCGAGCGCACCGCGCGCCGCCTCGGTCAGTCCGACCGCGCGGCCGCTGTCCGGCAGGACGCCCTGGACGCACCAGGGGCCGGCCGGCTCCAGCGCGCGGACCCAGCCCTCCATGGCGCGGACGGTGCGCGCGATCTCCAGCAGGCGGGCGACGACGCGGCTCATCACCGTGCCGCCGTCGCGGGCGACCAGCGCGGCGACCAGCGGCTGCCCGTCGACGAGCTGCCGCGCCAGCGCCCCCGTCTCATAGGGCAGCCCGGCGAGGCGCGGAGCCTTGCACCAGCTGTAGCCGTCCTGGGTCCCCTCCGGCCCCGCCGGTTCCGGGGCGCCCATCTCCGGGACCGTGGAGCCTTCGAAGGGCGGATGCGCCCGGTCCCGTCCGGCCATCCAACTGAAGCGGTGGTGCTCGGCCACCGCGTCGGGATCGAAGGGCGCGTGCCGGCCCTCGGCGACGGTGCCGCGGCGATAGAGGTGGGCGCCCTCCTCCCCGGCATCGGGATAGGCGCCATGGCTGAGGAAGCGGTCGTAGGCGCGGCCGAGCCGGGCCAGCCCCAGATCCTCGGCGATCTCCAGGAACAGGCGGAAGTCGCCCTCCGGCCCTCCGGCCCGCCAGCGGTCGAGATCCTCCGGGCTCGTCAGGTCCAGCACCCGCTCCAGCGGCGCGCCGAACAGGCTGTCCTCCAGGAAGCGGCGGAAGCCGCCGAGGATGGCGAGCAGCCGCACGCGGTCGCGCGCATCGGCGGCGCGGGCGACGCCCCCCGGCTGCAGGGTCAGCGTGTGCGGCCACTTGCCGCCCAGCAGTCCCAGGATGTGGAACAGCCCGGCGCGCGCCGCCATGGCCCCGCGGACGGCGCTGCCCTGCGCCGCCTTGAACCGCGCCTCGGCGCGCGGGAACCACGCGCGGGTGGCATAGGGGGCGCGGGCGAAGTCCGGCATGAAGAACAGGTGGACGTGCGTCAGATGGTCGGCGACGGTCTCGGTCGCCGTCATCAGGTTGGTCGCCAGCACCCCGTTGCGCGGCGGCGCCACGCCCATGACGCCGGCCAGCGCCAGCGCCGCCGCGTGGGACTGCGAGACGGAGCAGATGCCGCAGATGCGCGGCGCCACCACCAGCGCGTCCATCGGGTCGCGCCCCTGCAGGATCCGCTCGAAGCCGCGGAACAGCGGCGCGTTGACGTGGGCCGCCGCCACCGCCCCGCCCGCGATCTCCAGCCGGACCTCCAGGTCGCCTTCCACCCGGTTGAAGGGGCCGACGATCAGCCGTGTCTTTTCGCTGGTCACCCGTCTCAGCCCCGGTTGGTGTTGCGGACCGACGGCGGCACGACGATCCGGTCGGCCGCTGCGTTGCGGCGGACCCGCTCGGGCGTCGCCGCCTTGGCGAGCGAGGCGAGCGCCACGAACCAGGCCTTCGGCATGTCGGTCGGCAGGCCGATGGGAATGCCGGCGAATTTCGGCGTCGCCTGGAAGGGATGTCCCGGCTCCTCGAAGCCGGGGGCGGTGCAGTTGATGCAGGCATAGCCGCCGCGGGTGCAGGACCCCTCGCCGTTCCACAGCCGGGTGTTGCAGTCGGCATGGGCCTGGGTGCCGAGGCAGCCCATATGCTCCATCATGCAGCCGAGGTCGGACGGCTTCTCCGCGCTCGCCTTGTACTCGTAATACTCGTTGCGCGGACAGCCGTGGTGGACGAGATGGTCGGCATAGAAGCGCGGGCGCTGATAGCTGTCGAGCGACCCGGCCTCCAGCGCCTCCTCGGCCAGCAGCATCAGCGTCTCCGTCACCCAGTTCGGGTGCGTCGGGCAGCCGGCGACGTTGATCACCGGCAGGCCGGAACCGGAGCGGAAGGCCCCACCCAGCGCGCCGCCGCGCAGCGTCCCCTCATATTGCAGGCCGCAGGCGTCGGTGATGTTCTCCCCGCCGCGGTGATGCCGCCATAGGCGGCACAGGTGCCGACCGCCACCACATGGCGGGCGACGGATGCCAGCTCGCGCACCCACTCCACCGTCGGCCGGCCGGTGCCGGCCAGCACGTGGAAGCGCCCCGTGCCGTTCGGCCCGCGCAGCAGCGAGCCCTCGACGCACAGCACGTCCAGCGGTTCCGCCCCCGACAGCACGCGGGCGAACAGATCCGTCACCTCGGCCCCCGTCTCCTCCGACAGCGAGGGGTGCCAGAGCAGGCGGATGCCGGCGCTCTCCAGCAGATCCGGCAGTCCGGGCGATTCCGCGCACAGCATCGACATGGTGCAGCCGCCGCAGCCGCCCGACTGCAGCCACAGCACCGACAGGGGGCGTTCTCTCATCGCTGGGGTCCTCGCGCCGGGGCGGCGGCAACGGCGCCGCCGATGGCCGGCAGCGTCAGGGTGAAGACGGCGCCGCCCTCCGGGTGGTTGGCCGCGGTCAGCGTGCCGCCCTGGTCCCTGACGAGCTGGTAGCTGATCGACAGCCCCAGCCCGGTGCCCTTGCCGACCGGCTTGGTGGTGAAGAAGGGGTCGAAGATGCGGCCGATCACCTCGGGCGCGATGCCCGGCCCGGTGTCGCGCACGGTGACGACGACGCGCCCGCCCCGCTCGCGCCCCTGCAGCTCCAGCCGCTTGCAGGGCGCCCCGGTCATGGCGTCGATGGCGTTCTGGACGAGGTTCATGGCGACCTGGTGCAGATGCCCGGGATGGCCGTCGATGTCCAGCGTTTCCGGCAGGTCGAAGACGACGATCAGGTCGGCCATCTGCGCCTTGGCGACCCAGGTGACGGCCGAGCGCAACAGGGCGGTCAGGTCGAACCGCTCGGAGGCGTGCTTCTGCTCCGAGGAGAAGCGGCGCAGCTCGGCGACGATGTCGCGCACCCGCTCGGTCCCCTCCAGCATGCCGTCCAGCGTCGCCGGCAGGTCGGAGCGGGCGCGGTCGATCCGCAGGTCGCGGCGCAGCACCGCCAGCTCCTCCGCCGTAGCCCCGGCATGGACGCGGTCGAGATAGGCGGTCAGCCGGTCGACATAGCGGCGCAGCGCGTGGGCGTTGCCGTAGACGAAGGAGATCGGGTTGTTCAGCTCATGCGCCACGCCGGCGACCAGCCGGCCGAGCGAGGCCATCTTCTCCGAATGCACGAGCTGCTGCTGCGTCTGCTTCAGCCCCTCATGCGCGGCGGCGAGGTCGCGGTAGGCGCGGCGCAGCTCGCCGACCGGGCGGCCGACCAGCACCATCCCGATGGCGTGGCCGCGCTGGTCGTAGCGCACCGTGCTGTTGACCGACACCGGGAACAGGCCGGCCGGGCCGCGCAGGCACAGCTCGACGTCGCTCCCGCCCTCGCGCTGCAGGGCGGCGCTGCACAGGCGGGCGAAGGCGCCGTGCGAGTCCGGGGCGAGATGGTCGCGCAGCGGCTGCCCGATCAGGTCGCGCCCGGCATGGCCGAGCGCCCGTTCGGCCGCCGGGTTGGTCTGCTCGATCCGGCCGTCGCGGTCGCAGGCGATCAGCACGTCGGTCATCGCGCCCAGCACGCTGGCGATGAAGGCCTGCGCCTCCTCCAGCTCGGCGTTCTTGCGCTCCAGCTCCACCTGCTGGGCGACCAGATTGGCATAGGTCTCGTCCATCTTCTGGATCACGTCGATCCAGGCGCTCTCGGCGTCCGGCAGCAGGCCCGGCACGGAGAAGGGCTGCGACAGCGGTCCCGTCATGTCATCGCGCGTCCCGGTCTGATGGACTCTCCCGCGGCGCGGCGGGACCGGCACTCTACCACGCGCCCGCCGGAAATTCCTTGCCTTGTCGGCGGCTGCGACCAAATCTCAGGAACCTTCGGCCGACGCCGCACAGAAGAGGTTTCCCCCGTGAGCATCCAGTTGAGCACCCTTCCCAACGGCTTCCGCGTGCTGACCGACCATCTGCCGCACCTCGGCACCATCACCAGCGGCGTCTGGGTCGGCGTCGGCGCCCGCAACGAGCGGCCGGAGGTGAACGGCATCGCGCATTTCCTGGAGCACATGATCTTCAAGGGCACGGCCAGCCGCGACGCGCTGGCCATCGCGCTGGAGATCGAGAACCGCGGCGGCGAGTTCAACGCCTTCACCGACTACGACGTCACCGCCTATTACGCGCAGATGGCCTCGACCCATGTCGAGGTGTCCTGCGACATCATCGGCGACATCGTCCTCAATTCGGTCTTCCCGCAGGAGGAGGTCGAGAAGGAGCGGGGCGTCGTCATCCAGGAGATCGGCCGCTACGCCGACGAGCCGGAGGACGTGGTCTACGAGGCGCTGCGCCGCACCGCCTTCCAGGGCCAGGCGCTCGGCCGCCCGATCCTCGGCCCGCGGGAGAACGTCGCCGGCTTCGGGCGCGAGCATCTGCTGGATTACGTCGCCCACTACGACCCGCGCCGCATGGTCTACGTGGTGTCGGGCAACGTCGACCACGACACGGTGGTGCGCCGGGCCGAGGCGCTGTTCGGCCACCTGACGCCGAAGGACGCGCCCTTCCAGGAGCGGGTCGCCAACACCGGTGGTGCCGCCCTGCTGCAGCGCGAGGCGGAGCAGGTGCATTTCATGGCCGCCTTCCCCGGCGCCGGCATCGACGACGCCGACAGCTACCCGCTGCGCCACCTCGCCAACATCCTGGGCGGCGGCATGACCTCGCGCCTGTTCCAGGAGATCCGCGAGAAGCGCGGGCTGGTCTATTCCGTCTACTCCGCGCCGCTGCAGTACCAGGACGGCGGCGCGCTCAGCTTCTATGCCGGCACCGGCGTGGAGGAGGTGGCGGAGCTGGTTCCCGTCTTCTTCGAGGAACTGCGCAAGGCCCGCGACGGCGTGACGGAGGCCGAGCTGCAGCGCTCCAAGGAGCAGCTCCGCTTCTCGGTCGGCAAGTCGCTGGAATCGACGATGCGCCGCGCCGACCGCTTCGCCCGCACCCTGCTGCGCACCGGCGAGATCCGCAGCATCGAGCAGATCTTCGAGCGCATCGACAGCGTGACCCCGGCCGACGTCGCCGCGGTCGCCAACCGGGTCTTCGCCGGCCCGATGGCCGTGTCGGCCGTCGGCGTGCTCGACCATCTGCCGTCCTACGAGGACATGCAGGGCATGCTGAAGGCGGCATAGCCGGCAGCGGACCGGAGCCGCCTCCCGCCCCCGCGGCGGCGAGGCGGCGGCGCGCCGGTCACATGACCGCGTCGAGAACCTTGAGCTGCTCGATGTAGCGGCGGGTGGTGGCGAGGCCGGCGGCCTGGTTGCGGAAGTCGGCGGTGCTCTCGGCGACGCGGCGGCGCACGGCGTCGATCTCGCCGAGCACGCCGTCCACCTGGGCGATCAGCTTGGCGTTGCCGCTGGCGATCTCGTCCATCCGGGAGCCGGTGTCGTTGATCTTGCCGCCGAGCGAGCCGACGGTGGCGCGGATGCGGCCGATGGCGTCCTGGGTGTTGCCGAGCGTCGACTTGGTGTCGTTGGCGAGCTTGCGCACCTCCGCCGCCACGACGGCGAAGCCCTTTCCGGCCTCGCCGGCGCGGGCCGCCTCGATCGTCGCGTTCAGCGCCAGCAGGTTGGTCTGGCCGGCGATGCCGTCGATCACCGACAGCACGCCCTCCACCGTCTTCAGGACGGCGCCCAGCCGCTCGAACTCCTGCTCCAGCTCCTGCTTGCGCTGGTCGTGGCCGACGAAGCTGGTGGCATGGCCGTTCAGCACGTCGCGGATCGCCGTCATGGAGCTGTCCACCCGCTCGGCGTAGCTGGTCACCTGCTCCACCAGCTCGTTGAGGGAACTCGCCGAGTCCGCCTGCTCGACCAGCGTGTGGATGACGCTCTGCCGGATGCGGTTCAGCAGTTCCAGCCGGTTGAGCCGGGTCTGGGTGAAATAGGTCTGGAAGCGGGCGTAATGGACCGGGAAACGGTCGGCGATCTCGTCGGTGAAGCTGCCCGGCTGGCCTTCCTCGAAGAAGAAGACGGCCGAGAGCGTCTGGTTGATGTTGATGCCCAGCAGCTCGCCGAAGGTGGAGAAGCCGGCCACCGGCAGGTCGCGGAAGGTGGCGACGCGGCCGAGCTGCGGCCCGTTGTTCAGGCGGCGCAGGATGCAGTCGTTCAGCAGCCCGCCGACCGGCCGCGGCTTGCCGCGCAGGAAGGCGGTGAAGTCGCTGTCCGTCTGCTGCACGAAGTCGGTCGCCTCGACCAGATGCAGCTCGTCGCCGGGATTGACGTCGCAGTAGAAGGCGACCTTGTTGTTGGCGACGTCGAATCCGGCGACCGAGCGGACGAACAGCTCGCCCTCCAGCTCGACCGCGAAGGTGTAGCGGGCGAGCTTGCCCTCCAGCTCGTCCGGCCGGCATTTCAGGGTGCGGCACAGCGCGTCGATGAAGCCGGTGGTCTCCAGCGTGCGCGGATCGATGACGCTGGTCACCGTCCGCCGCACGCCGTCCGCCTCCAGGATGGCGAAGGAGGTCGAGGTCTTGCGGAAGTTCTGCGTCTTGAAGATGCCGTAGCGCTTGCCGCGGGCAAGCTTGAGGAAGGCGACGACCGCATGGTTCTCCAGAACGCGCTGGCCGTCGAACAGCCAGGTGTTGCGGAAGTCCAGCTTGCCGCCGGCCGAGCCGCCGATGAACAGCACCGGGAAGCGCCCGCTGCGGTAGACCGCCTCCATCAGATAGCTTTCGCTGGCCGACAGGCCGTCGATGAAGGTCAGCGCCAGCGTGTCGCGGCTGTCGAGCGGGAAGGACGGGCGGATCCCCTCCAGGTCGCGGCGGATCGCCGAGACGCGCTGCTCATGGTCCAGCGTGATCTTGCCGTTGCGGATGTCCTCGCAATGCAGCGGAACGGCGTGGACCGAGACCTCCGCGATCAGGTCGCGGCCGAAGGCCTGGAGCACCACGCTGTCGCGCCCGTCGGTCGCCGGGTCGTAGAGACCGGCGCCGTCGCGGCTGCCGCACAGTTCGCCGGCGGTCGAGACCAGAAGAAGCCGGCTGTCCGCCGGCAGGGCGCCGCGCAGCCGGTCGGCGACGGCGCGGAAATCGGAAAAGGGGGAGACGAAGCCGACCACCAGGGCCGGCGCCTCGGCGCCGGTGCCGAGGTCCTGCAGCTTGTCCCGGCCGATGTCGCGCGAGGACAGGCGCAGCGTGCGGATGAGCGGGAGACCGGCCCCGGCCTGTTCCACGCGCTCGGTCACCGGGCCGGACAGGCCCGCTCCAGCCTGGGCCGGGCCGGAAAGCGGGCCTGGATGCGGGGAACCAACGGGCGCGCCGTGGGCGCCGAACAGGCGGTTGATGAAGGACATTTTTACTTTCCCCCCGGTGCACAGCATTGGCAGGGTTACTTGTGACGGTATTGTGAAGGGAAGCCCGTTAGCAGGGGTTTAACATACTGTCATATGTGCCCAGCCTCGCGGCCACTTTTGGATGAGGTTCAGTCTATAGACGGTCCGGATACGGGAAAGTCCGGGGAAACCCGCATGCCATGGCGGGCATTTTCCCTGTTTCGGGTGATCCGGACGGGCGGAAAGGTCGTGTCCTCGGGCCCGTCAGGCGGATGCCCGCGACGTCATGCCGCGTGCGGGCGAGTAGCCGCGGACGCTCAGGGCAAGGAAGACCACCAGGGAGGCCCCGGTGACCGCCAGGGCCGTCGCGTCGAGCCGTCCGTAGAGCGCGAAGCGGACCAGCTCCACCCCATGGGTGAAGGGGTTGAGGCGGCACAGCCACCACAGCAGTTCCCCCGCCTCCTCCATGCGGTAGAGCGGGTAGAGGGCGGTGGACAGGAAGAACAGCGGGAAGACCACGAAATTCATCACGCCGGCGAAGTTCTCGAGCTGCCGGATCAGCGAGGCCAGCGTCATGCCCAGCGCCCCCAGCATCAGCCCGTTGACCAGCAGCGCCGGCAGGACGGTGATCCAGGACCAGGGCGGCAGCTCCACCCCGTAGAGGCGCACCACCAGCAGGAAGGCCATCACCTGCAGGACCGACACCACCACCCCGGCCAGCAGCCGGGCGAACAGCAGGAAGCCGCGCGGCAGCGGGCTGGTCAGCATCACGCGCATGCTGCCCATCTCGCGGTCGTAGACCATGGAGAGCGAGCCCTGCATGCCGTTGAAGAGCTGGATCATGCCGATCAGCCCCGGCACGATGTAGACCTCGTAGGGGATGTAGGTCTCGTAGGGCGGGACGATCGCGACGCCCAGCGCGGCGCGGAAGCCGGCGGCGAAGACGAACAGCCAGATCAGCGGGCGGACCAGGGCGCCGAGGAAGCGTTCGCGCTGGTGCAGGAAGCGCAGCACCTCGCGCACCACGATGCCGGACAGGGCGGTCAGATAGCGGCTCATTCCTCCTCCCGCGTCAGGCTGTCGAAGGCCTCGGCGACCGAGGAGGCGCCGGCCGCGGCCAGCAGCTCCGGCGCCTCGCAGTCGGCCAGCAGCCGGCCGCGGTGCAGGACCACCACCCGGTCGGCCGCGGGGTCGATCTCGTCGATCAGGTGGGTCGCCCACAGGACGGCGAGCCCGCGGTCGCGGCACAGGCTCCGCACATGGGCGATCAGCGCCAGCCGCGCCTTGCGGTCGAGCCCGACCGTCGGCTCGTCGAGCAGCAGCAGGGAGGGGCGGTGCAGCAGGGCGCGGGCGATCTCCACCCGGCGGCGGTGGCCGCCGTTGAGGCGCCGCACCGTCTCGCCGGCGCGGTCGGCCATCTCCACCCGCTCCAGCTCCGCCTCGATGCGCCGCGCCGCCTCCGTCCGCCCGATGCCGTGCAGCGAGGCGAAATAGCGCAGGTTCTGCGCCACGGTCAGGTCGAGGTCCAGGGTCGGCTGCTGGAACACCACCCCCAGCCCGGCCAGCGCCTTGCCCGGCTCGGCCGCCAGGTCGTGGCCGTGCAGCAGGACGCGGCCCGCCTGGGGCACCAGCAGGCCGGTCGCCAGCGCGAACAGGGTCGATTTGCCCGCCCCGTTGGGGCCGAGCAGGGCGGTGAAGCGTCCCGGCTCCACCCGGAACCCCACCCCGTCCAGCGCCGCCCGCCGGCCGTAGGCATAGCGCAGCCCCTGCAGGTCGAGCGGGGCGAGGCCGGGCGGGGACGCGGGCATGGCCGGGTCACGGGGCAACGGCGACGCCCCAGGGGTAGCGGCCGACCTTCACCGTCTTGAGCACCGACAGCTTGTCGACGTCGATGATGGAGACGTCGCCGCTGAGTCCGTTGGTGGTCAGCAGCCGCTTCTGGTCCGGCGTGAAGTCGAGCTGCCAGACCCGGCGGCCGACCAGCAGGTAGCTGACCACCTCCAGCGACCGCGCGTCGATCACCGCCACATGGTTGGCGGGGCCGAGCGCGACGAAGGCATAGCGCCCGTCGTCGGTCAGCCGGATGCCCACGGGCTGGATGCGGTCCTTCGGGATGCCCTTGATGGCGAAGCCGATGGTCTTCACCGGCTTGCGCGTCGCGGTGTCGATGACGGCGACGGTGCCGCCGATCTCCGCCGACACCCACAGCCGGTCGCCCGACTTGCTGAACTGCGCATAGCGGGGGCGGGCGTCGACCAGCGTGTTGTCGACGACCTGCCGCTTCTCGACGTCGATCCAGTGGACCATGCTGGTGGTTTCCGAGGTGTTGACCGCCCAGCGCCCGTCCGGGCTGACGGCCATGCCCTCCGGCTCCACCCCGACGTCGACCTGGAAGGTGACGCGGCGGTCGGGGACGTCCACCACCGTGACGACGTTGCTGTCCTCGTTGGCGATGAACAGCAGGCGGCCGTCCGGATGCAGGGCGAACAGCTCCGGATCCTCGCCGGAGGGCAGGTTGTGCACCACCTTGCCGCTGGCGAGATCCAGCACCTGCACGGTGTCGTCGTCGCTGGCGCAGATGTAGAGCTTCGTCCTGTCGTGGCTCAGCACGATGCCGCGCGGCCGCTGCCCGACCTTCAGCGTCTTCACCACCTCCATCTTCCCCATGTCGATGACCGAGACGGTGTTGTCCTTCTCGTTCGACACATAGGCGGTCTGGGCGAAGGCCGCCTGGGGGAGGGTGGCGGACGCCAGCAGCAGGCCGGCGGTCATCGATAAGGCAAGGCGGAGGCGGGTCATTGCATGTCCTTATCTGCGGGCGCGGCAACGGCTTTCCGGCTGGTCGACGCCGAGCGTGTCGAGCTCCGTGCGGGGGTGGAGGAATCCTTCGATCGGCGCCTGGGCCACCAGCGACCGCTCGGAGGCGAGCAGAAGCGGCATGCGCATCTGGCCGTCCCAGGGGCGGAAGCTGGCGGTGCGGCCGAGGAAGACGGCGTGGGAGAAGTCGGGGCTCCGGATCAGGGCGGCGAGGGCCGCCGGGTCGGTGCCGCGCAGGCGGGTCGCCGCCTCGCCCACCGCGCGGACGGCGGCCCAGACGGCATGGTCGCGCGGGCTCATCCAGCGGCGGGACTGCTCGCGGAAGCGGTTCTGGAGCTGGGCGGCCGCCCATTGCTCGTGCGTGCGGTGCCAGTTGGTCGGCACGAGCCCGGCGGTGCCGGCGACCGGCCGCGGCTCGGCCGTGCGGTAGGGCAGGAAGTCGCCGAAATCGCCGCTTTCGTCCGCGACGATCAGCACGTCGTAATTGCCGCCGCGGGTGAAGACCGGCACCTCCGCCTGGGCGGTGCGGCCGGCCTCGAAATCTCCGGTCCAGCTCTTGTCGGCGACGATGGTGGCGCCGAACCGCTTGGCGGCGCGGCGCACCGCCTCGGCATAGAGCGCATCCTCCGGCCGCGGGCCGACCACCAGGAACCACTTGGTCCAGCGCTTGAAGGCGAGATACTGGCCGAGCGCGTCGGCCAGCATGGCGCGGCTGGGCAGCGTGTGCAGCAGGTTGGGGGCGCACTGCTCGGCGCGCAGCGAATCGTCGGGCGCGCCGGCGTTGAACAGCAGGACGTCCTTCGCCTCCGGCAGCCGGGCGAGCGCCGCGACCGCCGGCGCCGGCAGGTCCAGCACGACGAAGCGGTTGCCCGCGGCGATCAGGCGGCGCAGCGCCTCGGCCGGGTCGCCGTCCGCCGGCAGGGTCACGGCGTCCAGCGCGAAGTCCTGCTTCAGGAAGCGGCCGGTGGTGCGGTTGTCGGCGATGGCGAGCTCGGCACCGGCGAGGCCCTCGTCGGCCGGCCGCTCGTCGAGGTTGGCGAGGGCCGGCGGGCGCTCGATCTCCTGGGTCAGGTAGGCGATCCGGATCGGCGACCGCTCCCCCGCCGTCTGCGCCGCCGTCTGCGCCGCCGTCTGCGCCGCGGTCGCCGGCTGTCCGGCTTCGGGACTCTGGGCCGGCGCGGGAAGGACCGTTCCGCCGGCGGCCAGCGCCAGCACGAGAGCGGTCGTCAGGCGGAGGGTCTTGCGAACGGGCATCGTGCGTCGGGCGGTCCCTGTCGGATTGACGGAAGCGGCAGCTTAGTCGTCGCCTCCGCCGCCATGCCATGAGACTATCGGATAATATAGGTTGCTGACCATCTCGCACTGACGTTGTACGATGGTCCAATTATTGTGAGACCCGACCGGTGGCTATGCTCGGCGACAACGATGCAAGACGCGGTGGCCACGGTGGTTGCCGCCGCTCCGCTGAGAAGGAGAGGACACGCCGATGAACACCCTGTCGCCCACCCGCCTCACGACCAGCCCGCTGCGGACCCTGGCCCTGGCCGGCCTGGCTCTCGGCAGCATCCTCGCCGTCTCCGCCACCCTGTCCACCCCGGTGCGGGCGCATGGCGACGTGACGCCGCAGGCGGTCGATACCTCGGGCCTGGAGAAGCTGGGCGACAAGTGGCGCGACGCCAACCCCTACCGCGGCAACCCGCGGGCGATCGAGATCGGGGCGTCGGCCTTCAACCAGAACTGCGCGCGCTGCCACGGCCTGGGCGCCGTGTCGGGCGGCATCGCCCCGGACCTTCGCTATCTGGAGCCGGGCGACGGCGGCGACGAGTGGTTCAAGGAGCGGGTGATCAACGGCTCGGTCCGCAACGGCGTCACCTACATGCCGCAGTTCGGCGACGCGCTGGGGCAGGAGGCGCTGTGGGCGATCCGCAGCTGGCTCGAAACCGTGCATGCCGACTGACGGAGACCGGCGACGACCATGCTGACGCGCCGCGCCCTCCTTGCCGGTCTGGCCGCCGGAACCGCCCTCCTCCCCGCAGCGCCGCGGCCGGGGGCGGCCCGGCCGCTGGACGACGTGATGGCGCGCGGCGTGCTGAAGGTGGCGGTCTACCGCGACCTGCCGCCCTACTCCTACCGCCAGGACGGCGAGCCGGCGGGGATCGACGTCGAGCTGGCCCGGCTGCTCGCCGGCCGGCTCGGCGTGCGCCTCGACCTGATGGAGCATACGGCGGGCGAGACGGTGTCGGACGACCTGCGGGTCGCCGTCTGGCGCGGCTATCTGGTCGGCGGCGAGCCGGCGGACGTCATGCTGCACATCCCCTACGACCGGGTCTTCGGCCAGCGCAACACCGAGGCGGTGCTGTTCGCCCCCTACCAGCGGGAGCGGTTCGCGCTGGCCCGCAACCCGGAGCGGCTGTCCTCGGAGGGCGTCGCGGCGCTGGAGGACGGCGACCGGATCGGGGTGGAGATCGACACGGTTCCCGACTTCTACATGCTGAGCGCCGGGGGTGGCCGCTTCCGCGAGCGCGTGGTGCATTTTCCGTCGGTCGGCAAGGCGGTGGATGCCCTGCTGGCGGGGGAGGTGGCCGGCGTGCTGGCGACCATGAGCGAGCTGGAAGGGGCGCTGAAGGACCGCCGCGCCGACTATCCCATCGCGCCAGCGGCGATGCCCGGCCTGCCGGCCACCGGCGGCTGGGACATCGGCATGGCGGTGAAGGAGAATTCCCGCGACCTCGCCTATGCCCTGACCGACATCGTGACGGCGCTCGACGCGGACGGGACCCTGCCGGCGCTGTTCGCCCGCTTCGGGGTCACCCACACCCAGCCGGAGGCAAACCGATGAGCCGATACCGGACGTGCCTGCTGATCCTCGTGGCCGGCCTCGCCGGCGGTGCGGCGCAGGCCGCCCCGCTGCCGCCCGATCCCCTGGAATCGGTGGTGTGGGAGACGCTGGCCCCGGCAGTGTTCGGCGACGCGCCGGTGGTGTTCGACGACCGGGTCGTGGTCCAGACGCCGGCCGACGTGGAGAATGCGCTGGCCGTGCCGGTGGCGGTCGACGCGGGCGCGCTGGGCGAGGTGCGCGAGATGGTGCTGCTCGCCGACCTCAACCCCTTCCCGGTGGTCCTGCGGTTCGAGCCGCTGGCCGCCCGCCCCTTCATCGCCACGCGCATCAAGGTGCAGCAGGCGACCGCCATCCGCGGTGCCGCGCGCACCGCCGACGGGGTGTGGCATGTCGGCGGCCGGCTGGTGGATGCCGCGGGCGGCGGCTGCGCGGCGCCGCCGCAATCCTACGCCGCCGCCGACTGGGAGCGGCATCTGGGCGAGGTGCAGGCCCGCCTGTGGCCGGCGGCGGGGGCCGAGGCCGCGCGGCTGAAGCTGCGCATCCGCCATCCGATGGACACCGGCCTGTCGGCCGGCGTGCCGGCCTTCTTCATCGAGACGCTGACCGTCGCGGCGGAGGACGGCACGCCGCTGGCCCGCATCGCGCCGCTGGAACCGGTCAGCGAGGATCCGGTCTTCACGCTGGAGCCGCGCCTTCCCGCCGGAACGGCGATGCTGCGCCTGACCGGCCGCGACAACAACGGCGGCGAGATCGCCGCCCGCATCCCGGTGCCGACGCTGCGGAGCGCCCTGCCATGAGGACGGTCATGAGAGGGATGCTCGCAGGTTTCCTGCTGCTCCTGTCCGGCCTGTCCGCCGCCCTGGCCGCCGGGCCGCTGACCTACGACCTGAAGCCGGTGCGCATCGCCCGGGACACCTACGTGTTCGTCGGCACGACCGAGCATTTCAGCCGCGCCAACGGCGGCAACATCCTCAATCCCGGCTTCATCGTGACGGAGGACGGGGTGGTGGTGATCCAGACCGGCCCGTCGCGCCGCTTCGGCGAGGAGATGCGCGCGGCCATCCGCAAGGTGACGCCGCAGCCCATCCGCATCGTCTATGTCAGCAACCTGCATCCCGACTACTGGCTGGGCAACCAGGCCTTCGCCGACGTGCCCATCGCGGCGCTGCCCGGCACCATCGCCGGCATCCAGGCGGAGGGCAAGGCGATCACCGAGAACATGTACCGGCTGGTCGGCGACTGGATGCGCGGGACGGAGCCGGTGGCGCCGACGCAGCCGGTCTACGGCTCGACCGTCGTCTACGGCAGCCACCGGCTGCGGCTGATCCCGCTGGAGGGGCATACCGCCGCCGACCTCGCCATCCTGGACGAGAGCACGGGCGTGCTGTTCGCCGGCGGGGTCGTCTTCTCCGACCGCACGCCGACCACGCCGCATGCCGACGTCGCCAGATGGCTGGCCGAACTGGACGCGCTGGAGGCGCTGGACATCCATGTCCTGGTCCCCAACCACGGGCACATCCGCACCGACAAGGCGGCCATCGCCCAGACCCGCGACTGGCTGACCTGGCTCGACGGATCGCTGCGCCGGGCGGCGGCGGAAGGGCGGGACATGGCGGAGCTGCTGGACATGCCGATCCCCGAGCGCTTCGCCGGGCTGGGCATGCTGCGGCCCGAGTTCCAGCGCTCGGTCGCCCACCTCTACCCGGCGATCGAGCGGGACAGCCTGCCGCGCGCCCTGCAATAGGGGGCGATCCCCCGGGACGAAGCGCGGCATGAGACCATTGCACTATGGCGGCAATCCGCGGCTCGCTTAAACTGCGTCCATAGGACAATCAGCCGACAAAGCAAAACAGGTAAAGCGACAGGGCACCGGTTAGGGGCACCCGCGCCGCCATGAGTGCCGGCGGCGCGGCAGGGAGAGGTCTTGTCCCCGTTTCGAGAGGAACAGATTGTGAGGGAGGTCACCGCACCATGAAGCCGTTCTTCACCCGCCTGACATCCACGGCCTCCGTCCTGGCGCTGGGGTGGCGCTGGCGACGGGCTTTTCCGCCGCCGCGTCCGCGGCCGGTCCCACCAAGGAGGATCTGCTGAACGACGCCAGGTCGGGCGGCGACGTCCTGACCTACGGCATGGGCTATCAGGGCCAGCGCTTCAGCCCGCTGAACAGGCTGAACGCCGACAACGTGTCGAAGCTGGTCCCCGTCTGGTCCTTCTCCTTCGGCGGCGAGAAGCAGCGCGGGCAGGAGGCCCAGCCGATCGTGCATGACGGCACGATCTACGTCACCGGCTCCTACTCCCGCCTCTATGCGCTGGATGCGCGCACCGGCGACAAGAAGTGGCAGTACGACCACCGGCTGCCCGACGGTATCATGCCCTGCTGCGACGTCGTCAACCGCGGCGCCGCCATCCTGGGCGACAAGATCTATTTCGGCACGCTGGACGCCCGCCTCGTCGCGCTGAACAAGGACACCGGCAAGGTCGTCTGGTCGAAGAAGACGGCCGAGTACAAGGACGGCTATTCGATGACCGCCGCGCCGCTGATCGTGGACGGCAAGATCATCACCGGCAATTCCGGCGGCGAGTTCGGCATCATCGGCATGGTGGAGGCCCGCAATGCCGAGACGGGCGAGCTGGTCTGGCAGCGCCCGACGATCGAAGGCAACATGGGCATGCTGAACGGCAAGGAGTCGACGATGACCGGCAAGGTCAACGCCTCCTGGCCCGGCGACATGTACAAGACCGGCGGCGGCGCCACCTGGCTGGGCGGCACCTACGATCCCGACACCAACCTGCTGTTCTTCGGCACCGGCAACCCGGCGCCCTGGAACTCGCACCTGCGGCCGGGCGACAACCTCTACACCTCCTCCACCCTGGCGATCGACCCGGCCACCGGCGAGATCAAGTGGCACTACCAGACCACGCCGCACGACGGCTGGGACTTCGACGGCGTGAACGAGCTCGTCTCCTTCGACCTGAAGAGGGACGGCAAGGTCATCAAGGCCGGCGCCAAGGCCGACCGCAACGGCTTCTTCTTCGTGCTCGACCGCACCAACGGCAAGCTGCTGTCGGCCACCCCCTTCGTCAACAAGATCACCTGGGCCAAGGGCTTCGACGTCGAGACCGGCCGGCCGGTCTATGTCGACGAGAACCGGCCGGGCAACCCGACCGAGGGCGGCGGCAGCGATGGCAAGGGCAAGCCGGTCTTCGCGGCCCCGGCCTTCCTCGGGGCGAAGAACTGGATGCCGATGGCCTACAGCCCGGACACCGACCTGTTCTACGTCCCGGCCAACGAGTGGGGCATGGACATCTGGAACGAGCCGATCACCTACAAGAAGGGTGCGGCCTATCTGGGCGCCGGCTTCACCATCAAGCCGATCAACGACGACTACATCGGCGCGCTGCGCGCCATCGACCCGAAGACCGGCAAGATCGTCTGGGAGTACAGGAACCGCGCCCCGCTGTGGGGCGGCGTGCTGAGCACCGCCGGCAACCTCGTCTTCACCGGCACGCCGGAAGGCTTCCTGAAGGCCTTCGACGCCAAGACCGGCAAGGAGCTGTGGAAGTTCCAGACCGGCTCGGGCGTGGTCGGCTCCCCGGTCACCTGGGAGATGGACGGCGAGCAGTATGTGGCGGTCGTCTCGGGCTGGGGCGGTGCGGTCCCGCTGTGGGGCGGCGACGTCGCCAAGCTGGTGAAGGACATCAACCAGGGCGGCTCGCTCTGGGTGTTCAAGCTGCCGAAGGCGTGACGGCCGTCCGCACGGGCTGACAACCGCGGCACCGGCCTCCGTCCCGACGGGGGCCGGTGTTCGGCGTTGGCGGCCTCCCCCTTTCGCGCCGTTCCGGACCGGCCCTCTCGGATTGATTGCCCTCGGGCCGTGCGGCTGCCATGATCCCGCTGAAAGGCAAGGCCTGGAGGACCACCTCGGGCGGAACAACCCCCGGCAAAAAAGTGGGGACCATAGCGATGAGCCGCATTCTGATCGCCGACGACCATCCCATGGTGCGGGATGCCTTGCGCAACGCCGTGCTGTACTCCTGCCAGGCCACCGACGTGCTGGAGGCGGACGGGCTGGACGGGGTGATGCGAACGCTGGAGGACCGGGGCGATCTCGACCTCGTCCTGCTCGACCTCAACATGCCGGGGATGAACGGGCTGAACGGGCTGCGCACGCTGCGCCAGCGCTTTCCCGCCACGCCGGTCGTCGTCGTGTCCGCCCATGAGGAGCGCCGCATGGTCCGCGAGGCGATCGAGAGCGGGGCCGCGGGCTTCATCCCGAAATCGACGCCGCGCGACGCCATCGCCGGTGCCCTGCGCCAGGTGCTGAACGGCGAGCTGTACGTGCCCCCGATGGCCGAGGACGATCCGGAGGAGGAGCAGGCCGACGATCCCGAGACGGCGGAGATCGCCCGGCGAATCGCCACGCTGACGGCGCAGCAGCTCCGCGTGCTGGAGCTGCTCGGCACCGGCAAGCTGAACAAGGAGATCGCCTTCGACCTGAACATCACCGAGACCACGGTGAAGGCGCATGTCTCCGCCATCCTGCAGAAGCTGAAGGTCTACAGCCGCACCCAGGCCGTGGTCATCGCCAACCGCGTGCTGGCCGGGCGCAAGTAGCCCGCCGGATCCGGGCGGCCGATCGTCCGCGTCCGGTCGCCTGCGGTCAACCGCGAGGGCATCCATGCGATTTGCCGTTCCGATGATGGCGGCCGCCCTGCTGTTCGGCACCCCGGCGCTTGCCGGGACGCCGGAGGAGCCGGCGGGATTCCGCATGTCCGATTACCGCTCGCCCACGCCGGCCGGCCTGGCCGGCGCCACCACGCTCGACACCGGGGGGGCGCGCGCCCTTCTGGCCGAGCGCGGGGCGATCCCCATCAACGTGCTGAAGCTCGACCGCAGCACGCTGCCCGGCGGTCCCTGGCTGCTGTCCAGGCCGATGCGGCAGATCCCCGGCAGCCTGTGGCTGCCCAATGTCGGGCTGGGCGAACCGCCGGAGGAGATCGGCGCCTGGTTCCGCGCCGCGCTGGAGCATCTGACCGGCGGCGACCGCGGGCGCGGCCTGCTGTTCTATTGCCTGGCCGATTGCTGGATGTCGTGGAACGCGGCGAAGCGGGCGCTGTTGCTGGGCTACAGCCGGGTCTACTGGTACCCGGCGGGTGTCGACGGCTGGATCGAGGCCGGACTGCCGACGGAAGAGGCGAAGCCCCTTCCGGTCGGGGCGATGCAGCCATAAAGGTCATTGCACTATGGTAGCATAGCGGGGCAGGCAAGCGATCCGATAGGCTGATGATCGGCTGGTCATCCGGCCGCGACACCGAACCGGCAGCAGAGGGAGACAGGACGATGAAGAGCTGGCGCAAACCCAAGACGACCGAGATCGCCGTCGGGACCGAGATCAACGCCTACGCCTGCGCCGGGCTGTAAGCGCCCGATCCATCGGCAGCAGCAGCAGGCTATCAGGGCCGGACATCGCTCCTTCCCGCCACGCGTCCCCGGCGGGGGATGCGGTGCCCGGCCTTTTTCCTGCCCGGCCTTTTTCCTGTCCCCCTGCCGGCCCCGGTCCGGCGGAGACCGCCCCGTGAGACCGTCCTGAAGATCCTCTGCATGAGGGCCGACCCATGAAGATTCTCGTCCTCGGCTCGGCCGCCGGCGGCGGCTTTCCGCAGTGGAACTGCGCCTGCGAGGGCTGCCGGCGGGCACGGTCCGGCGATCCGGCGGCAAAGCCGCGGACCCAGTCGTCGCTGGCGGTCAGCGCGGACGGCGGGCGGTGGCTGCTGCTGAACGCCTCCCCCGACCTCGGCGCGCAGCTTCTGGCGAGCCCGCCGCTGCACCCCCGCGGGGGGCTGCGCGGCAACCCGATCTCCGCCGCCCTGCTGACCAATGCCGACATCGACCATGTCGCCGGCCTGCTGACCCTGCGCGAATCCCATCCCTTCGCCCTCTATGCGACGCAGCGGGTGCAGGGGGTGCTGGCGGCCAACAGCGTCTTCAACGTGCTGAACCCCCAGCTCGTGCCGCGCCGCGTCATGACGCTCGGCCAGCCCTTCCGGCCGGCGGATGCCGCCGGCACTCCCCTGGGCCTGGAGGTCGAGGCCTTCGCGGTGCCCGGCAAGGTGGCGCTCTATCTGGAGGACGCGGCGGCCGGCCCCGGCTTCGGCTCGGTGGCGGAGGACACGGTGGCCCTGCGCATCGCCGACGCCTCCTCCGGCAGGGCCTTCTTCTACATTCCCGGCTGCGCCGCGCTGCCCGGCTGGCTGGCCGACCGGCTGCGCGGGGCGGAGCTGGTCTTCTTCGACGGCACGACCTGGACCGACGACGAGATGCAGCGCACCGGCACCGGCACCAAGACCGCCGCCCGCATGGGCCACATGGCGATGTCCGGCCCCGGCGGCAGCATTGCCGCCTTCGACGGGCTGGGGGTGGGCCGCCGCATCTTCATCCACATCAACAACACCAACCCGGTCCTGCTGGAGGAGTCGCCCGAACGGCGGGCGGCCGAGGCGGCCGGCTGGACCATCGCCCATGACGGGCTGGAGCTGACGCTATGACGACGAGCCTGCCGCAGGACGAACCGCTCTCCCGCGATGCCTTCACCGAGGCGCTGTTCGCCGTGGGCGAGCGGCAGTACCATGACCTCCACCCCTTCCATAAGCTGCTGCACGGCGGCAAGCTGGCGAAGGGGCAGGTGCAGGCCTGGGCGCTGAACCGCTTCTATTACCAGGTCTCGATCCCGCGCAAGGACCTGACGATCATGTCCCGCATGGACGACCCCGCCCTGCGCCGGGTGTGGCTGCAGCGGGTGCTGGACCATGACGGGCTGGGGCCGGACGGGCAGGTGGAGGAGGGCAGGGTCGGCGGCATCGAGCGCTGGCTGCGGCTGACCGACGGGCTGGGGCTCGACCGCGACTATGTGCGGTCGCTGGAGGGCATCCTGCCGGCGACGCGCTTCGCGGTGGACGCCTACGTCCATTTCGTGCTCGACCATACGCTGCTGGAGGCGGTGGCCTCCTCGCTGACCGAGCTGTTCGCCCCGGCCATCCACCGCGAGCGCATCGCCGGCTTCGAGCAGAACTACGCCTTCGCCAACGACAGCACGCTGTCCTACTTCCGCAAGAGGCTGGAGGAGGCGCCGCGCGACGTCGATTTCGGGCTGGCCTATGTGCTCGACAACGCCCGCACGGCGGAGCAGCAGCGGCAGTGCATCCGCGCCCTGCGCTTCAAGACGGAGCTGCTGTGGGCGCAGCTCGACGCGCTGCACCACGCCTATGTCTCGCCGGGCCTGATCCCGCCCGGGGCCTTCGTGCCCGACGACATGACGCCGACCCGGTACACGCGATGAGCCTGCCCCCGACGACCGCCGTTCCACCGATCGGCGAAGAGAACCGCATCCGGCTGGCGCCGGGCGTCATCCTGCGCCACGACCGCACCCGCGGCCAATGGATGCTGATGGCGGCCGAGCGGCTGCTGGTGCTGGACGACACGGCACTGGCGGTGATCCGCGCGGCGACCGGGCCGGAGGCGGGGACGGTCGGCCAGGCGGTGGACCGTCTGGCGGTGGAGTACGACGCCCCGCGCGGCGAGATCGCCGCCGACGTGCTGGAGCTGCTGACCGACCTGCGCAACAAGGGATACGTCACGCCATGACTCCCGGTCCCGCATCGCCCGATCCCGCGCCGCCCTTCGCCGTCCTGGCGGAGCTGACCCACCGCTGTCCGCTGCGCTGCCCCTACTGCTCCAACCCGGTGGCGCTGGAGCCGGCGAGCGCCGAGCTCGACACCGCCACCTGGAAGCGGGTGCTGGACGAGGCGGCGGAGGCCGGCGCGCTGCAGGTCCATTTCTCGGGCGGCGAGCCCTGCGTCCGCAAGGATCTGGAGGAGCTGGTCGCCCATGCCACGCAGGCCGGGCTCTACAGCAACCTGATCACCTCGGCCGTGCTGCTCGACGCCGGGCGGCTGGAGCGGCTGAAGGCGGCCGGGCTGCAGCATGTCCAGGTCAGCCTGCAGGACGTCGAGCCCGGTGGCGGCGACCGCATCGGCGGGTTCCGCGGCGGCCATGCCCGCAAGCTGGAGGTCGCGCGGATGGTGGTGGAGGCCGGGCTGGCCCTGACCATCAACGCCGTGCTCCACCGCCACAACATCGAGCGGGTGAACGACTTCATCGACCTGGCGCTGGCGCTGAGGGCCGGGCGGATCGAGATCGCCAACGTGCAGTACTACGGCTGGGCGCTGGCCAACCGCGCCGCCCTGATGCCGACGCGCGAACAGCTTCTCACCATGGACGCGCGGGTGCGCGAGCGGCTGCCGTCGCTGGCCGGGCGCATCGTCGTCGACTATGTGGTGCCCGACTATTACGCCCGCCGGCCGAAGTCCTGCATGGGCGGCTGGGGGCGGCGCTTCATGAACGTGACGCCGGCCGGCAAGGTGCTGCCCTGCCACGCAGCGGAGACGATCCCGCACCTGGAGTTCGAGACGGTGTTCGACCGGCCGCTGCCGGACATCTGGCGCGACGGCGCCGCCTTCCGGCGCTACCGCGGCACCGGCTGGATGCCGGAGCCCTGCCAGTCCTGCGAGCACAAGGAGGAGGACTGGGGCGGCTGCCGCTGCCAGGCCCTGGCGCTGGCCGGCGACGCCGACGCCACCGATCCGGTGTGCGAGCGCTCGGCCGCCCATGCCGCCGTCGCGGCGGTCCGCGACCGGGACGCCGATTCCGTCGGCACCGTCTGGCGCTATCGCGGCATCTGATCGTCTGTAACGCCGATCATCCGTCTCCAACCATAGTACAATTTACCGGAGCCGCCGAAAACTGGATCAATGGCCCTACGAAACACGCCGGAGAGATGCTCCCCGCCGGCTCAGCAAGGAAGAGGAAAGGCCCAATGATCCACCAGGCTCTCGAGACGCTGCAAAAGCAAGTCGCGCTCCGCCCCCGGTATGACAACTTCATCGGCGGTCAGTGGGTGGCGCCTGTGGACGGGCAATACTTCACCAACCTGACCCCGATTACCGGGAAGCCGCTGTGCGAAGTGGCCCGCTCCCAGGCGATCGACGTGGAAAAGGCGCTGGACGCCGCCCACAAGGCCAAGGACGCCTGGGGCCGCACCTCCCCGACCGAGCGCGCCAACATCCTGAACAAGATCGCCGACCGCATGGAAGAGCGGCTGGAGATCCTGGCGCTGGCCGAGACGCTGGACAACGGCAAGCCGATCCGCGAGACCCGCGCGGCCGACATCCCGCTCGCCATCGACCACTTCCGCTACTTCGCCGGCTGCATCCGCGCCCAGGAAGGCTCGATCGCCGAGATCGACCACACCACCTACGCCTATCACTTCCACGAGCCGCTGGGCGTCGTCGGCCAGATCATCCCCTGGAACTTCCCCATCCTGATGGCGGCCTGGAAGATCGCCCCGGCGCTGGCCGCCGGCAACTGCATCGTGCTGAAGCCGGCCGAGCAGACCCCGATGGGCATCCTGGTGATGATGGACATCATCGGCGACCTGCTGCCGGCCGGCGTGCTGAACGTCGTCAACGGCTTCGGCATCGAGGCGGGCAAGCCGCTCGCCACCTCCAAGCGGATCGCCAAGGTCGCCTTCACCGGCGAGACCTCCACCGGCCGCCTGATCATGCAGTACGCGTCGGAGAACATCATCCCGGTGACGCTGGAGCTGGGCGGCAAGTCGCCGAACATCTTCTTCGCCGACGTGATGTCCGAGGACGACGACTTCTTCGACAAGGCGCTGGAAGGCTTCGCGATGTTCGCGCTGAACCAGGGCGAGGTCTGCACCTGCCCGTCGCGCGTCCTGGTCCAGAAGTCGATCTACGAGCGCTTCATGGAGCGCGCGGTCGAGCGCGTCAGCAAGGTGGTGCAGGGCCATCCGCTCGATCCCGCCACCATGATCGGCGCCCAGGCCTCGCAGGAGCAGCTCGACAAGATCCTGCACTACATCGACGTCGGCAGGGCCGAAGGCGCCAAGGTGCTGACCGGCGGCCAGCGGGCCCATCTCGGCGGCGAGCTGGAGACCGGCTACTACGTCACCCCGACGGTCCTGGAAGGCCACAACAAGATGCGCGTCTTCCAGGAGGAGATCTTCGGCCCGGTGGTCTCGGTCACCACCTTCGACACCGAGGAGGAGGCGCTGCAGATCGCCAACGACACCACCTTCGGCCTCGGCGCCGGCGTGTGGACCCGCGACGGCAACCGCTACTTCCGCATGGGCCGCGGCATCCAGGCCGGCCGCGTGTGGATCAACTGCTACCACCTCTACCCGGCCCACGCGGCCTTCGGCGGCTACAAGCAGTCGGGCATCGGCCGCGAGACCCACAAGATGATGCTGGACCACTACCAGCAGACCAAGAACCTCCTGATCTCCTACAGCCCGAACGCTCTTGGGTTCTTCTGAGCGTACTCCTCCCTGATCGGGCAGACCTGGGCCGGGGGCTTTCGCCTCCGGCCCCATTTTCTCTTGAGGACCCCGTTCCAGACCGCGAGGAGGATGCCCCCGTGATCGAGCGCGTCACCGCCACTCCCGCCGTGCGGGCATTGCTGGGCCGGCTGGCGGCCAGGCACGGCCCGCTGCTGCTCCATCTCTCGGGCGGCTGCTGCGACGGCTCCGCCCCCATCTGCCTGCCGCGCGGCGATTTCCGCCTGGGCGGCCGCGACCTCTGCCTGGGCTGGGTGGAGGAGACGCCGCTCTGCATGGCCGACGACACCTTCGCCTGGTGGGAGCATTCCGAAGTGCAGCTCGACGTGGTCGAGGCGCGCGGCGGCGGCTTTTCGCTGGAGGTGCCGGATGGTGTACGGTTGGTGGCCCGCTCCCGTCTGTTCACCGACGAGGAGCTTCCCAACCTGCGCCCGCCCGTCCCGGCCGGAACCCTGCCCGAGACGTGCCCCGGAGACGTCTAGCACCATGGTAGAAAGCCAGCGCCCGCCGAAGCCGCTTGTCCGACGCCATCCCAGGAGTATTCTGACCGGGCATGGTCCGGGCACACTTGGTCAGGCTGCACAGGGAGGCCCCGTGTCGGAGACCGCCGTCGGGCAGTTCAGCGGGCAGTACAGCGGGCAGGTAACCGAGCAGGCCGCTGGGCATATCGGCGGTCTGACGCAGGATCGCGATGCCTTGCCGCGCGCCGTCTCCCGCGCCGACAGCGCGTACGAGGCGGCCCGGGACCTGCGCCGCCAGTTGGGCGACGGGCCGTTCGACGCCGTGCTGGTCTTCTGCGCTCCCCGCTTCGAGCGCGCCCTGCTGGCCGAGGCGCTGGCGGCCGAGTTCGGCCCGGTCCCCGTCTTCGGCTGCACCACCGCGGGGGAGATCGGACCGGGCGGCTACACCACCAACACGCTGGTCGGCGTCGGCTTCCCGGCCGCCGACTTCACCGTGGTGACGGCGCTGATCGACCATGTCGACGGGTTCGAGATCACCGACAGCACGGCCATCGCCCGCGACCTGATGGACCGGCGTGACCGCGCGCTGGCCGAACGGCCGGTGCCGCTGGCCTCCGCCGACAGCTTCGCCATGCTGCTGATCGACGGCCTGTCGATGAGCGAGGAGACGGTGGTCAGCGCGCTGCACAACGCGATGATCGACGTTCCGCTGTTCGGCGCCTCGGCCGGCGACGACCTGCAGTTCGAGCAGACCTTCGTGCTGCACGACGGGGAGTTCCATGCCAACGCGGCGGTGGTCGCGCTGGTCACCACGGCGCGCCCCTTCACCGTCTTCCGTACCCAGCATTTCGTCAGTTCCGACCGCAAGATGGTGGTGACCGGCGCCGATCCGCAGCGCCGCATCGTCAACGAGATCAACGCCGAACCGGCGGGCCGCGAATATGCCCGTCTGGTCGGGCTGGACGGCGAGCCCCTGACGCCGCTGATCTTCGCCGCCCATCCGGTGGTGGTGCGGGTCGGCGGCCAGTACCATGTCCGCTCCATCCAGAAGGTGAACGAGGACGAGAGCCTGACCTTCTTCTGCGCCATCGACGAAGGGATCGTCCTGACGGTGGCGGAGGGGGTGGATCCGGTCGCCAACTTCGACGGGCTGATGGAGAGCATCCGCGACGAGATCGGGGCGCCCGACCTGATCCTCGGCTGCGACTGCATCCTGCGCCGGCTGGAGCTGGAGCAGCGCTCCCTGCTGGACATCATGTCGTCGCGCCTGGCCCTGCACCGCGTCGTCGGGTTCTGCGCCTATGGCGAGCAGGTGAACGGCATGCACGTCAACCAGACCTTCACCGGCGTCGCCATCGGGAGGCGGTGAGATGCGCGAGCTTTCCGCCCCTGTCCGGCCCGATCCGGTTCCTGGCGATCCCGGCCGTCCGCCGTCCGCCGCCGACCGCGTCGCGGAGCTGGAGCGCGAGAACGCCAAGCTGCGCCGGATCAACAAGGTGCTGATGGACCGCGTGGAGCGGTCGATGGATTTCCAGGGCGGCGCCTTCTCGCTGTTTCAGACCGCCATCGTGCTGGAGCACAAGGTCCGCGAACGCACGCTGGAGCTGGAACGCGCGCTGCACAAGCTGGAGGACAGCAACCGCGACCTCGCCCGCGCCAAGGAGCTGGCGGAGACCATGCGCACCCGCCTGTTCGAGGCGATCGAGTCGGTCAGCGAGGGGTTCGCGCTGTTCGACGCCGACGACCGGCTGGTGCTGTGCAACCGGAAATACCTGTCCTACTGGCCGGCGGTGTCCGACCGCATCCAGGCGGGCATCCGCTTCTCCGAACTCGCCGCCATGGTCGCCCGGGCCGCCGCGATGACCGAGCCGCCGCCGGAGCTCTGGCTGAGGGAACGGCTGGAACACCGTCACGACATGAACGGCCCCTTCCTCAACCAGTTGGCCGACGGCCGCTGGATCCAGGTGAACGAGCGGCGCACCCGCGACGGCGGCGTGGTCGGCGTCTACACCGACATCACCGACATCAAGGAGGCCGAGGCCCGGCGGCGGGCGTCCGAGCAGGCCGAGAAGTCGGCGCTGATGCTGCTGAACGACCAGCTTCAGGAGGAGGTGCGCGACCGCGTCGCGGCGGAGGCGGCGCTGCGCCTCGCCAAGGCGGAGGCCGAGCAGGCGAACCTGTCGAAGACCCGCTTCCTGGCGGCGGCCAGCCACGACCTGCTGCAGCCGCTGAACGCGGCGCGCCTGTTCGTCTCCGCGCTCGCCGACCTGGAACAGCCGGCGCAGAATGCCGAGCTGGTCCACAACATCGACATCGCCCTCGCCTCGGTCGAGGATCTGCTGGCCGCCCTGCTCGACATCTCCAAGCTCGACGCCGGAGCGGTGACGCCGGAGGTCGCCGACTTCCCGCTGCGCAGCGTGCTGGCGCCGCTCGCCACCGAATACGCGGCGGTGGCGGCGGAGCGCGGCATCACGCTGTCGGTGGTGGGATCGGGGGCGGTGGTGCGCTCCGACATGCGGCTGCTGCGGCGGATCGTGCAGAACTTCCTGTCCAACGCGCTGCGCTATGTCCAGGGCGGGCGGGTCGTGGTCGGCTGCCGGCGCAGCGGGGCCAATGTGCGGATCGAGGTGTGGGACAACGGTCCCGGCATCCCGCCGGACAAGATCGCCGAGATCTTCCAGGAATTCCGCCGGCTCGACACCCCCGGCACCAAGGGGCGCGACCGCGGCATGGGGCTGGGGCTCGCCATCGTGGACCGCGTCGCCCGCGTGCTGGGCCACCCGATCACCGTCCATTCCGAGGTCGGTCGCGGCTCGGTCTTCGCCGTCACCGTGCCGCGCGGCATCGAACGGCGGGTGATGCGTCCCGCCGCCACCGCGGCGGCCCGGCAGCTCGGCAACCGTCTGGCCGGAACCTCCGTCCTCGTGCTCGACAACGAACCGGCGGTGGTTGCCGGCATGGAGGCGCTGCTGCGCGGCTGGGCCTGCGACGTCGTCTCCGCCGGATCGGGGGAGGAGGCGCTGGCCCTGCTGTCGGGCATGCCGCAGCCGCCGGACCTGCTGATCGCCGACTATCACCTGGACGACGGCGCCCTGGGGGTGAACGAGGTCGCCCGGCTGCGCGCCGCCTGCGGGCGCATCCTGCCGGCCGTCATCATCACCGCCAACCGCACCGCCGAACTGGCGGAGGAGGCCAAGGCGGCCGGCTGCCTGATCCTCAACAAGCCGGTGAAGCCCGCCCAGCTCCGCGCCGTCATGTCGGGGCTGGTGGGGTAGGGGCGGCTTGCTCCGCTTGCGACAGCCGGGCCTCCAGCGCCCCGACCTCCTCGGCGGCGAAGACCTCGATGCCGTTGCGGCGGAGCAGGGCGGCGGTCACCCCGTCGCCCGCATGCGTCCTTCCGCTGAAGCCGCCGTCATGGATGAAGCGGCTGCCGCAGGACGGGCTGCCATCGGTCAGCAGGGCGTAGCGGCAGCCCTCCCGCACCGCGGTCGCCAGCGCCGCCTCGGCCCCCGCCAGGAAGGGGCGCGTCACGTCGGTGCCGGTGGAATCGATGATCCGGGCGGTGCCGGACAGCACCGCGCCTCCGGTCCGGCCCGCGGCGATCTCGGCAGGCGGGCGGGGAACCGGAAGGCCCGCCGACAGTTCCGGGCAGACCGGGACCAGCCGGCCCTCCGCCCGCCAGCGCTCCAGCACCGGGTGGAGGAGCGTCCGGGCGGAGCCGTTGTAGCGGACCGGCTGGCCGAGCAGGCAGGCGCTGACGAGGATCTTCGAAGCCATACGGTACATCCCGGCGCGGCGATCGGTCGCAGAATACCGCATCGTCCGCCGCGGACAAGCGGCCGGCAGGCGGGATTGCCGAACCTTGCGGCAGGGCCGCGCAGGACTTGGCATCGCCGCGCCCCGCCACCTCCCGGTCGTGTCGTCCGTCCCCTGTCTCTCGCGGATCCGGACGGGATGGCGGACGGAATCCCCCGATCCTGGCGCCGCATCATCGATATGCGACTGAAAGTGAGTCGCAGATTGCCTGTTGACCCGCTCTTCCGCTCAAGCTAGGCAATCGAAAATGCGAGTTAATCGCAAATCTTGAGCGGGACGGGACGAATTGGTCGGAGCGGGAACGGGTATGGCGGTCGCCTTGCCGGTCGGGCTGCTTGCCGCCTGGGCGGCATTGTCCGCCGCCGGGCAGCTCAACGCCTATCTGCTGCCTCCCCCGTGGGAGGTGTGGGCGACGGCGGTCGAGATGGCGCGCAGCGGCGAGCTGTACCGCCATACCCTGGCGAGCCTGGGGCGCGTGCTGGCGGGATTCGCCGTCACCGTGGCGCTCGCCGGGCCGCTCGCCGTTCTGGTGCATCTGCTGCCGCCGCTCGGCGCGCTGCTGCGCCTGCCGCTGGAGGGGCTGCGGGTGACGCCGCCGCTGGCGCTGGTTCCCCTGCTGATCCTCTGGCTCGGCATCGGCGAGGCGTCGAAGCTGGCGGTCATCGTGCTCGGCAGCTTCTTCCCGATCTTCCTGAACGTCCTGACCGGGCTGGAGCAGGCCGACCGGCGTCTGCTGGAGATGGCCGATACGCTGGCGCTGACCCCGGCGGACAAGGTGCGCCACATCCTGCTGCCCGCCGCCATGCCCGCGGTCCTCACCGGGCTGCGCATCGGCTTCGGCTATTCCTGGCGCGCCCTGATCGGGGCGGAGCTGATCGCCGCCTCGGCCGGCCTCGGCTACCTGATCGTGGATGCGGGGGAGATGGCGCGGACCGACCGGATCTTCGTCGGCATCCTGGCCATCGCCCTGCTCGGCGCCCTGTCCGACCGGCTGCTGAGCCGGCTGGCCGCGGCGCTGGTCGATTGGGACCGCAGGACCGTGGAGGCCGCCTGACATGCTCGGCGTGCGCGTCCGCGGCCTCAGCCGACGCTATCTCGTCCGGGCCCGGCCGGTGGTCGCCCTGGACGGCGTGGACCTGGAGGTTCCGCCGGGCAGCCTCGTCGCCATCGTCGGATACAGCGGCTGCGGCAAGACCACGCTGCTGCGCCACGTCGCCGGGCTGGAGACGGCGGAGACCGGATCGGTCGCCTTCTTCGGGTCCGACGGCCAGTCCCGTCCGCCGGGCCGCATCGGCATGGTGTTCCAGGAACCGCGGCTGCTGCCCTGGAAGACGGTGCGCGAGAATGTCGGGCTCGCCACCCTGCGGCTGCCCGCCGGGGTTGGGGCGGGATGGACCCGCATCGAGGAGACGCTGGCGCTCGTCGGGCTCACCGCCTTCGCCGACGCGCGTCCGGCGCAGCTGTCCGGCGGCATGGCGCAGCGGGCCGCGCTCGCCCGCGCGCTCTGCCGGGAGCCGGAGCTCCTCCTGATGGACGAGCCGTTCGGCGCGCTCGACGCGCTGACCCGCACCCATCTGCAGGGCGAACTGGCGCGCATCCGTCTGGCCCGCTCGATCACCACCCTGTTCATCACCCACGACGTGGCGGAAGCCGTCCGTCTGGCCGACACGGTCGTCGTCATGGCGGCCGGCCGGATCATGGCGACGCTGCCCGTCCCGCTCCCCCATCCGCGCGATCCCGCCGATCCGGCCCTGGCCCCGCTCCAGGCCGCGGTGTTCGCGACCATCCTCGGCGACGCCCGCCATCCCCTCGCTCATCAATCGGAGACCCTGTGATGCAAGCAACCCGTCGCCACCTGCTGGGCGGCCTCGCCGCGCTGTGCGCGCTCGGCGGCCTGTCCCGTCCCGCCGCCGCAGGCGTGAAGGAGATCAACATCTCCTACGTCAAGGCGCCCTTCAACCTGCAGTCCATCGTGATGCGCCGGCGGCAGCTTCTGGAGAAGGAGTTCGCCGCCGACGGCATCACCGTCACCTGGCACGACCTGACCACCGGGCCGCAGCAGACGCAGGCGATGGCGGCCGGGGCGCTGGACATCGGCGGGGTGCTGAACACCGCCTCGGTCCTCATGGCGAACGCCAGCGGCAATCCGGTGCGCATCGCCGCCGGGGTCAGCCGTCCGGCGCGCACCTTCGCCATCCTGGGCAAGGCCGGCGGTCCCGCCGGCGTGCGCGACCTGAAGGGCAAGTCGGTTGCCGGGCCGAAGGGAACCGTGCTGCACCAGCTCCTGGTCGCTGCCCTGGCGCGCGAAGGGCTGTCCGTCTCGGACGTCGAGTTCATCAACATGGACCTGCCGAAGACCCAGGCGGCCCTGCTGGCCGGTCAGGTCGACGCCGGCCTGCTGGCGGCCAGCCTCGTCATCAAGTCGGTCGCCGCCGGCGCCCGCGTCATCGCGACGGCGGACGGGCTGGTCTCGCCGCTGCTGGTGATGGGCGTGCGCGACGCCTTCGCCCGCGAGCAGCCGGAGCTGCTGGCCCGCGTGGTCAAGGTCCACCGCGAGGCCATGGCGCTGATCGAGGCGGACCGCGAGGCCGCCATCGCGCTCGGTGCGGAGGAGCAGGGCATCAGCCTGGAGGAGGCGCGCACCCTCGCCCAGTGGACCAACCTCATCGCGGTGCTGGAACCGACCGACGTCGAGGCGATGGCGGCCGACGTCCGCTTCCTGCTGGAGAACGGCATGCTCAAGCAGCCCGTCGATCCGAAGGCGCTGCTGCTTCCGCTGGCGATGGGATGAGGAGGGACGCCATGGCACTTTTCCTAGCGGTGCGCGATGCCGGCGAGACGGTGGCGATCACGCGGCAGGACCTGCTGACCTACAGCGGCCCCTCCCAGCTCATCGCCAGCGCGCTGATGTTCCGCCTGTTCGAGCAGGCCTTCGCCGACCTCAGCCCGGACGGGCCGCCGGAGCGCCGGGCGATCGCGATGCTCGTCGCCTTTCCCGGCGACGGCGTGCTCGACGGGGTGGAGATGGTGACGCGCGCCCGCACCGGCGGGCGGCTGACCATCGATACCGACGCCGGCCCGTCCGACGCGCCGCCCTCGCTGGTCGGGCGCTTCTATTTCGAGGTCGCGATCGGCGGCCGTCGCCGCGGCTACTGGCCGGCGGAGGGCTATTTCACCGACCAGTTCCGCGATCAGGTGGCGCGCTACCAGGACGGCGGCGGCACGGCGCAGGAGCAGGCGGCCTATCTCGCCTTCAAGCACCAGCTCGTCGGGCGGCTCCTGGCGGCCCCGCCGGGAACGCTGTTCCACGCACGCGACCTCTCCTGACGCCGGAGATCCGGGCGCCGTCACTGGGTGGCGGAGGAGCGGCGCCGGGGTGCCTTCGGCATCGGGGCAAGGGCGTTGCGGGTCTTGCGCCGGCTCGACCAGCGGTACTGCGGGTCCCCGGCGATCAGGTGGAGGTGGTCGGACAGCCGGTTGCGTTCCAGCCAGCCGATGGCCGCCTCCAGCTCCGACAGCCCCATTTCCGAGCGCGCCTTGTTCATCACGCGCTTCAGCACGGCATTGTAGGTGTGGTAGCCGACCGGACCGTCGGCGACGAGGTTGTTGTCCTCGTCCTCGATCACCTGGGCGGCGACGAGCTGGCCGATGCGCTGGCGCAGGTGATGCTCGGCGGCGCTGGGCGTCAGGGGCAGGTCGCCCTGGTCGCGGGCCGTCGCGCCGAAGTCCGGCCCCGGCGCCACCGTGGCGAAGCGCAGGGCGGTGGCATTGGATTCCAGCGGAATGATCTCCGGGTCGCGGTCGCTGGTGCGGTCGAAGGGCAGATTCTGCTGCCGGCGCCGGGTCTTCACCATGGCGCGGGTGCCCTGCTGCGTCTCCACCATGACGCGGAAGCGCTCGAACAGCTCGTCGGAGGGGTGGTAGATCAGCGCCCGCTGCTGCTCGTAGCTGCCGGCATGCGGATCGACCCGCGTCGCCCGCGCGATGGCCTGTTCCAGCCAGGGGCGCGAGCGGATATGGGTCAGGCAGGCGACATGCGAGATCTCCGGCGCGTCCAGCCCTTCGTAGGCCATGGCGACCGAGACCAGCACCGCCGGTTCCGGCCGCAGGCGGAAGGCGGCCACCACCTCGTGCGCGTCGCGGCTGTCGGAGATGGCGAGCCTCGCCATGCGCCCGGACTGGTCCCGCGGCATCCATCCGCGCAGCGTGTCGAGGTAGAAGCGCGCGGTGTCCTGGTCCGGCGCGATGACCAGCAGCTTGCCCAGCCCCTTCGCCTCGCGCCCCGCCGTCAGCTTCAGCTCCGCCCGGCGCCGGGCGCGGTGCTCCCGGCAGGACCGGTAGGCCTCGCGCAGCATCGACCGCGCGAAGCCGGTGCGCAGCGCCGTGAAGAGCGCGTCGCGCGTGTTCTCCCCCGCCTTGGACAGGGCGTCGACCCAGCGGGTGGTGCGCTCGGCGTCGAGCCAGCTCGCCGTGCCGTCCATCGCGCCGAAGGTGACCGGCAGGATCGCCTTCTCCGCCAGGGCCTGCCGGCGCGAATAGCCGACGATGGCCCAGCCCGGCGCCTTGAAGTCGATCTCCCGCACCCGCCGCGCGCCCTGCGGGCTGCGGTAGGGCAGCCAGAGGATGGGACGCCCGTCGGCGCGCTCCAGCGTCCCGCTCATCAGCAGCCGCGCCACCGAGCTTTCCAGCAGCGGCAGGATGGACCGGCTCCAGGAGGTTTCCTCCTCGGCGGTGGTGGAGCTGTCGGTATCGAAGACGGCGGGCAGATGGTGCAGCTCGTCGACCGCCAGCAGGTAGCGGTGGCGCCGGAACTCCTGCAGATGCAGGTCCGGCGCCGCCGCCACCGCCTGATATGTCGTGACGTAGCCCTGCAGCCCGCGGCAGAGGTCCCGCCCGTTCTCCGCGGCGCGGAGCGCGAGGGAATGGCCGAGCGCCTCGCGCCAGCGCGGATCGACGAAGGCCTCCTCCGCCTGCTGGCGCAGGCTGTCGCGCGGAACGATCCAGCAGATCCGGTCGATCTTCCCCGCCTGCCGCAGGGCCGCCCCCATGATCACCGGAAGCAGCGATTTGCCCCCGCCCGGTGTCACCGCCGCGAGCACGTCGCGGATGTCCGTCTGCCCGTGCGCGATGGCCTGTGCTATTCCGCTGACCATCCGCTGGTGGGTTCTCAGCTGCGGCATCCCATCCTGCTGTGTCGTGGCACAACGCAGCAGCAAGCGTAGGTTGCCGGGAGTCCCCGGGTCACGGAGTCAATCGGGGGTGTCCGGTCGCGGACGGGGTGGCGGGCGCCCCCGGAAGAGGCAACCCGGTCGGGCAGGCGGTCAGGCGGCGACCGCCCCCTTCAGCTCCGCCGCCACGGCCGCGAGGCCGGTCGCGAACACTTCGCCCAGCGCCTTGGCCACACCCTCGGCATCGGCGTCGGCCGCCTGGAAGCGGGCGGTCCAGTCGATGCGGGCGCTGTCGGCGCCGGTGGAGACCACCTGAAGGGTGGCGGTGTAGCCCTCGACCGGCAGCGGCGATTCCACGATGGAGTAGCGGTAGAGCCGGCCGGCCGCATCATGCTCCAGCAACTGCTCGCGGATGGCGGCGCCGTTCGCCAGGGACAGCGCCCGCACGCAGCCGGGGCGGTCGGCGGGGCCGTCCTGCTCCAGCGGGCTGGCGGTCACGGCGGGGTGCCAGGCGGACAGGGCCGCGAAGTCGCCGATCCGCGACCAGACCGTGGCGGCGGAGGCGTCGACGGGAGCGCAGCAGTGGACGAGCACCATGGCGGCGTTTCCTTTGTTGGTATCGCGAACGGTGCGAGAGTGCCCTCTCCCTCCGTCGCGGTCCAGCACGGATAAGGCTACCAACGGCCCCGCTCAGGCTAAGCCGGGCGGATTCCGGCTGCCGGGCCGGACGATCCGTTTCCGGACGGCCCGTTTCCGGACGGCCCGTTTCGGCAAGCGGACCCCCTTCGGTACCGCATCACCTGGCGGCGCCGAGCGCACAGCCGATGGCGGTGGCGAGCTGCTCGGGGTGAAGGGCTTGCGCAGGTAATAGGCCGGTCCGATGGCGTCCGCCCGGCGGCGGGTCGAGGGATCGTTCTGCCCGGTCACGAAGACGATCGGGCAACCGAAGCGTTCCCGCAGCAGTCCCGCCGTCATGATCCCGTCCGTCTCGCCCTGGATGCGGATGTCGACCAGTGCCAGGACGGGCGGTTCCGCCGAGGCCATCGCCATCGCCTCCTCGCAGCTTTCGGCCGGCCCGACGACGCGGTAGCCGAGCGCCCCGACCATCTCGGCGTTGGCGAGCGCGACAACCGCCTCATCCTCTACGATCAGGATACTCGATGCCATGCCGGAGCTACCTACTAAGTGCGGTTTCAGCTTTCGGCGAAACACCCTAAGGTAGCCGAAAGCGCAAGGGGCATGCCATGACTGATCTGGCCAATTCCGGGATCCCTGCCATCGGCACCATACCGTGGGGAAGCCATTTCTGCCAATTCTACGAGACGGCGGGTGATCTGGTCGACACGCTGGTCCCCTATTTCAAGGCGGGGCTGGAGGCCAACGAGCAGTGCATGTGGGTCACCTCCTCGCCCCTGCGCGCGGATGACGCGCAGACGGTGCTGCGCAAGGCGGTGCCCGACCTCGACCGCCGGATGCGCAAGGGCCAGATCGAGATCATCGACCATAACGACTGGTATCTGCGGTCCGGCAAGATGGGGGCCGACGAGGTCATCACCGGCTGGCTGCAGCGCAAGGAACAGGCGCTGTCACGCGGCTATGACGGCTTCCGCCTGACCGGGAACACCTACTTCCTGGAGGCGGAGGACTGGGATTCCTTCGCCGAGTACGAGGAGAAGGTCAACGACTGCTTCTGCGACCATCGGGTGCTGGCGCTCTGCAGCTACTGCCTTGCGAAGAGTTCGGCCGGCGACATCCTGGACGTCGTGAAGAACCACCAGTTCGCGCTGGCCCGCCGGCATGGCGAGTGGACCCTGATCGAGCATGGCGCGCTGAAGAGGGCGAAGGAGGAGCTGCGCCGCGCCAACGAGGAGCTGGAGCAGCGGGTCGAGGCCCGCACCGCCGATCTCCGCGCCGCCCTCGACGCCCTGCACGAGATCACCTCCAGCCTGGAACGCGCCTTGGCGGACAAGGACGTGCTGCTGCGCGAGGTGCACCACCGGGTGAAGAACAACCTGCAGATCATCAACAGCCTGCTGACGCTGAAGGCGCTGCGCTCCTCCGACCTGTCGATCCGCGAGGCCTTCAACGACACGCTGCGGCGGATCACCGCGATGAGCCTCGTCCATGAGGCGCTGTACCAGTACGAGGCGACGAGCGAGATCGACTTCGACCGGTATCTGCGCTCGCTGTGCGGTGCGCTGGTCGACAGCTTCGGCGCCGGCGAGCGGATCACCGTCACGGTCGAGACGGAGGACGCCTCGCTCCACCTCGACCGGGCCGTCCCGCTCGGGCTGATCGCGGTGGAGGCGCTGAGCAATGCGCTGAAGCACGCCTTCCCCGGCAACGGCAGCGGCGAGATCGCGGTTTCCTTCCGGACCGCCCGCGAGGGGCGGCCGGGCATCCTCGCCGTGCGCGACAATGGCGTCGGGCAGGAGCCGTCGGCCGGCAAGGGAACCGGCCTCGGCCTCGTCCGCGCCATCGCCAAGCAGGTGAACGGGCAGATCGAGATCACCGGCGGCGACGCCGGCCGCCGGGGCACGAGCTTCATGCTCCACTTCGCCGCCTGACGCCGGCCGGCTCCCGGATGGCCTTCCGGACCGTGGCGGCCCATCCCGCCGCCACGGTCCGGGCCGCGCGGATCAGGATGCCGGGCTGAGGGCGGCGGCCTGGGACGCCAGGCGATGCACCTCGTCCCAGCGCTGGTTCTTGACCGCTTCGGCCGGCGTCAGCCAGGTGCCGCCGAGGGCGAAGACGTTCGGCAGCGACAGGATCTCCTGCACATTCTCCGCCTTGATGCCGCCGGTGGGGCAGAAGCGCACCTCCGGCAGCAGCGGGGCCATGCCCTTCAGCGCCGGCGCGCCGCCGTTCAGCATGGCCGGGAAGAACTTCAGCTCGCGGAACCCGTATTCCCAGGCGATCATCGCCTCCGACACGGTGGCGATGCCCGGCAGGTAGGGCAGGCCGGTGGCCAGGGCCGCCTCGGCCAGCTTGCCGGTCAGGCCGGGGCTGACCAGGAAGCGGGCGCCGGCATCGCGGGCCTGGGCGAAATGCTCGGGCCGCGTCAGCGTGCCGAGACCGACCAGGGCGTCCGGCACGCGGGCGGCGATGGCCTCGACGCAGGCGAGTGCAGCCGGCGTGCGCAGCGTCACCTCCAGCGTGCGCAGCCCGCCGGCGACCAGCGCCTGGGCGAGCGGAACCGCGGTCTCGACGCTGTCGAGCACCAGCACCGGAACGATCCTCGGCCCCGACAGAAGCGGTTCCAGGAAGGGCAGGGACATGATCTGAAAACTCCGATGGAATAGCCGGGAAGGCGGCCGGCCGGCGGGCCGGCCCCCGGTCAGTCGAAGCCCGCCGCCCCGATGAAGAAGGCCGGGGTGGCGTGGCGGATGTCGTGGATGGTGACGCGCAGCCCGTCGAGATGGGCGCTCAGCGCCAGCGTCGCGCGGTCCGGGTCGTGCCCGGCGATGGCCTCGACGATGGCCTCGTGCTCGGCGATCACCTTGCCGATCTGGCCCGGCATCGGCAGGGTCAGGCGGCGGCAGCGGTCCATCTGCACCTTGACCTGCTGCGTGATGGTCCAGAAGCCGGGGAAGCCCGAGATCTCGGCGATCAGCGCGTGGAAGGCCTCGTCCGACTGGTGGAAGCCGTCCGCGTCGCCGCGCGCGTTCACCTCGTGCTGCATCTCGACGATGGCGCGGAGCTGGGCGATCTGGCTGCGGGTGGCGTTGGCGGCGGCAAGCCGCACCGTGGTCAGCTCCAGCGCCTTGCGGATCTCGCTCGCCTCCGGCAGGGCGTCCACCGGGATGCGGGCGACGAAGGTGCCGGACTGCGGGAAGACCTCGATCAGCCCCTCGTCGGCCAGCTTCAGCACGGCCTCGCGCACCGGCGTGCGGCTGACCCCGTAGGCCTGGGCGATCTGCTTCTCGTTGATCGGATCTCCCGGCTTGCGGTGCAGGGAGACGATCTGGTGGCGCAGGTCGCGGTAGATGGCCGTGGCCGCGGTGGCCGGCCGCTGCGCCGCCCGCGTGGCGAGCTTTCCGGTCGGCTTGGCGGGCGTCTTCCGCAGATCGCGGTCGTCGGTGTCGATGCTCATGGTCCGGAACTCCTCGCTCCAGCTTCTGCTGACGGGACCGGTCGGGGCGGCCGGGACTCTAGGTGGCTGCCTGGTCGCGCAGGGCCGCGGTGGCTTCGCGCGGGATGATGGCACCGCGGTGCTGGATGACGGTGGCGGCCAGCCGGTGCGCCGAGCGGGCGGCCTCCACCGGGGCGCGTCCGGCCAGCCGGGCGGCGAGGTAGCCGGCGCTGAAGCTGTCGCCGGCCGCCGTCGTGTCGACCACCGTCTCCACCCGCTCCGCCGGAACCAGGATCCGGGGGCAGGGCGGCTGGTCGCAGGGGCCGACGACGATGCAGCCGGGCGGGTCGAGCTTCAGGACGATCTCCGGCACGCCGGCGGCCTCCACGCGCTCCAGAACCGCTTCCGGCGTGGCGTCGCCGTAGAGGTCGTGCAGGTCCGGCACGCCGGGCAGCGCGATGTCGGTGCGGCGCAGCATCTCGTCATAGGCGCGGCGCGCGGTCTCCTTGTCCGGCCACAGGCGCGGGCGCCAGTTGGTGTCGAAGGCGACCCGGCCGCCGCGCGCGCGCAGGCGGTCGAGCAGGAGGAACAGGATCCCGCGGCCGCGCTCGCCCCAGATCGCGAGGCTGATGCCGGAGAGGTAGAGCAGGTCGTAGCCTTCCAGGGCCTCGATCAGGGCGGGCGACTGCGGCAGCACGAACAGGTCGCGCGCCGGGGCGGAGTCCCGCCAGTAGAGGAAGCGGCGCTCGCCCTTGTCGTCGGTCTCGATCATGTACAGGCCGGGGACGCGGCCGGGGACGCGCAGCACGGGGCCGGTGCCGACCCCCTCCGCCTCCCAGGCGGCGGCCATCACGTCGCTGTGCGGATCGTCGCCGAGGGCGGTGACGTAATCGACCGGAACGCCGAGGCGGGCGAGATAGACGGCGGTGTTCAGCGTGTCGCCGCCGAACCCCATGGTCAGGGACCGGTCCGGGCGGCGGAACAGCTCGATCATGCATTCGCCCAGCGCCGCTACCTTCTGTCGGGTCTTCTCCATCGCTCGCTCCTCGGTGGGACGTCGCCCGTCCCGGTGTAGGGGTACCGTATGTCGGTCAGTGGTCGCCCAGGTCCTGGGCCACTTCGCGGATCAGCCGCTCGGCCAGCGCGATGGACTGGTCGCGGTCGGCCTCGGCCATGTCGGGCACCGGCTCGCGTCCGCAGGGGAAGGAATCCGACCGGCAGAGCCAGGGTCCGCTGGCGGACACCAGCACCTCGAAGGTCCGGGCGTCCTCGTTGAACAGGCATTCGGCAGTGAACCCGCGCATGTCGGTCTCTGCCCACATCGTCATCTTGCTCATCTGTCCGTCCTCCCGGCCGCTCGCCGCGGAGGGGCGACCCTCCGCGGCGCCGGGCCGCAGGGTGAGAGGCTGCTATTTGGCGTTTGCCATGGCGACGGCGGTGTCGCTCATGCGGTTGGAGAATCCCCACTCGTTGTCGTACCAGGTCATGATGCGGACGAAATTGCCGTCGATGACCTTGACCTCCTTCAGCGCGAAGATCGAGCTGTGCGGGTCGTGGTTGAAGTCGGTGGAGACGAGGTCCTCGTCATAGACGCCGAGGATGCCCTTGAGCGGACCGTTGGCGGCGTCGGCGATCGCCTTCTGGATCTCCTCGGCGGTGGTGGCGCGCCTGGCGGTGAACTTGAAGTCGACCACCGAGACGTTGGGCGTCGGCACGCGGATGGCGGTGCCGTCCAGCTTGCCCTTCAGCTCCGGCAGCACCTTGCCCACCGCCTTGGCCGCGCCGGTCGAGGTCGGGATCATGTTCAGGGCCGCCGCGCGGGCGCGGTGCAGGTCCTTGTGGTTGGTGTCCACGATCCGCTGGTCGCCGGTGTAGGAGTGGATGGTGGTCATGAAGCCCTTCTCGATGCCCACGAGGTTGTGGAGCACGAAGGCGACCGGAGCCAGGCAGTTGGTGGTGCAGGAGGCGTTGGAGACGATCTTGTGCCCGGCCTTCAGCGCGTCGTGGTTGACGCCGTAGACGACGGTGATGTCCTCGTCGGTGGCCGGGGCGGAGATCAGCACCTTCTCCGCACCGGCTTCCAGATGCTTGGCGGCGTCGGCGCGCTTGGTGAAGATGCCCGAGCATTCCATGGCGACCTGGACGCCCAGCTCCTTCCACGGCAGCTTGGCCGGGTCGCGCTCCTGGATGACCTTGATCGAATGGCCGTTGACGATCAGCACGCCCTCGCCGGTCTCGATGGTGCCGGGGAAGCGGCCGTGGACGCTGTCGTACTTCAGCAGGTGGGCGTTGGCCTTCAGGTCGGCCAGGTCGTTGATCGCCACGACCTCGACGTCCTTGCGGCCGCTCTCGTAGATCGCGCGAAGGACCAGACGGCCGATGCGGCCAAACCCGTTGATTGCTACACGAACAGCCATTGTCATGCTCCAGGAAATCCAGTGATCGGCCGGACCGGGACCGGCCCCTGCCATATGTGGGTCGTATCGTCTGTCGTCCGGTGGCGCCTCCCCTTCAGGGGTGCCGCCGCCGGGCGGCCGGACCAGGGCCGGGAGCGGTGGACCGCCGCCGTTGCCGTGATCCTTGAACCGGGTAGAGTATACTAATATATCAACCCGGGACACAAGTCGGAACCGCAAGCGGCGGGTCCTCAAGACAAGATGTCGCAACTGTCAGGTGCCGACTGCCCGGTGGCGGGGGCAGGGGGAGCCCGATCCGGCCTCAGCCGGCCGTGGCGGTCGGTCCGTTGGCGCCGCCGACCGCGACGCGGCTCTTGGCGGCGGGGGCCGTGCCGCGCGCCTCGCGGAGCAGGACGATCAGCCCGCTCAGGATGACGATCCCGGCGCCGGTCAGCACCACCGGGGTGGGGACGTCGCCCCACATCAGCCAGCCGAGCAGCGTCGCCCACAGCAGGCCGCTGTAGCTGAACGGCCCGATCACCACCGCCGGGGCCAGGGAATAGGCCCGCGTGCTGAAATACTGCGACCCGGCGCCCGCCAGCCCCATCAACGCCATCAGGGCGAAGCCGTGCCAGTCGGGCGTGACCCAGGCGAAGGGCAGGGTCAGGCCGGTCAGGACCGTGCAGATCAGGGTGAAGTAGAAGACGGTGGTCACCGGCCGTTCCGTCCGGCCGAGCTGCCGCATGGCGATCATCGCCAGGGCGTAGGAGAAGGCCGCCGCCAGCGCCACCAGGGCGCCGCTGTCGATCGCCTCGCCGCTCGGCCGCACCATGACCAGCACGCCGATGAAGCCGACGCCCACGGCGCTCCAGCGGTGGGCGCGCACCCGCTCGCCCAGCAGCGGCACCGACAGGGCGGTGACGAACAGCGGGGCGGCATAGGAGATCGCCACCGCGTTGGCCAGCGGCATCAGGTGATAGGACCAGAACAGCAGGAGCATCGAGGTCAGCCCGATCACCGACCGCCAGGCATGGCCCAGCGGATGGGTCGTGCGCAGGCACTGCCGGCCGCCGGCCGCCACCATCGCCGCCGCGGGAACCAGGGCGAACAGGTTGCGGAAGAAGGTGACCTCGGTCAGCGGATAGCTTTCCGCGAGCGACTTGGCGAGCGCGTTCATCACCGTCATCAGCGCCATGGCGATCAGCATCGACAGGATGCCGTTCCGGGCGCTGTCCCGGGACGGGGATTCGGCTGCGGAAGCTGTCGTCGCGGGCATGCCGGCTTATCCCCAGGGAATGAGGCTGATGACGATCACCGCGACGAACAGCGAGGCGCCGGCGGCGGCGAAGACGTGGGAGCGCCAGGTCGCGGCCGCGCGGGGGGCGATCCGCAGGGCCTGGACGAAGCACAGGATGCCGAAGATGTAGAGCAGGGCCAGCAGGGTATCGGTGTTCATGGAAGCTCTCCTGCCCGCGGACGCCCCGCCGGTCGGGCGGGGGCGTCCGCGGATGCAGTCAGTCCGCCGCGGCCAGCACCGGGGCCGCCTGCTCGGCCTGCAGGACGCGCAGCGTGTGGCGGGCGATCATCTGCTCCTCGTCGGTCGGGATGACGTAGACGGGGATGCGGCTGTCGGCGGCGGAGATGCGGGTCGCCTTGGCACGGTTGGCCGCCGGGTCGAGCCGGACGCCCAGCCACCCCAGCTTCTCCGTCACCCGCGCGCGCACCAGCGTCGAGTTCTCGCCGACGCCGGCGGTGAACACCACCGCGTCCAGCCCGCCCATCGAGGCGGCCAGCGCCGCACCCTGCTTGGCGACGCCGTGGCAGAACAGCTCGACCGCCTCGGCAGCCTCGGGCGCCTCCGACCCCTCCAGGTCGCGCATGTCGTTGGAGATGCCGGACACCCCCAGCATGCCGGACTTGTGGTAGAGCAGCTTCTCGATCTCGTCCGCGCCATAGCCCTTCTGGCGCATCAGGTAGATCAGCACGCCGGGGTCGATGGTGCCCGGCCGCGTTCCCATCGGCACGCCGTCCAGCGCCGTGAAGCCCATCGTGGTGTCGACGCTGCGCCCCGCCGCCATGGCGCACAGGCTCGCCCCGCTGCCCAGGTGGCAGACCAGCACCCGCGCGTCGGCCAGCTCGGGAGCGACCTGCGGCAGGCGGTGGGCGATGTACTCGTAGCTCAGGCCGTGGAAGCCGTAGCGCCGCACGCCCTCCTGCGTCAACTCGCGCGGGATGGCGAAGACCTGCGACTGCCAGGGCTGGCTCTGGTGGAAGGCGGTGTCGAAGCAGGCGACCTGCGGCAGTTCCGGATAGACGTCGGCCAGCGCGCCGATGGCCGCCAGATTGTGCGGCTGGTGCAGCGGGGCCAGCGGCACGATGGCCTCCAGCTCCGCCATGACCTGCGGCGTGACGCGCACCGGGGCGGCGAAGCGGGTGCCGCCATGCACCACCCGGTGGCCGGCCGCCACCAGCTTCGCCCCGCCGAGCTGCGAGCGGATCCAGTCCAGCAGGTAGCCGAGCAGGGCGGCGCGGTCGGACTGGTCCAGCGCGGTGGAGGCGAGGACGTGCTTGTGCGCGTCCTTGGCCTCGAACTTGGCCTGCTGGGTGCCGATGCCGGACATCTGGCCGGTGAAGACGACCTCCAGGTCCTCGGTGCCCGAGCCCTGGAAGACGCAGAACTTCAGGCTCGACGAGCCCGCGTTGATGATGAGATAGGCGTTACGTTCGGACATGACACGCGTTCCTTGATTCCGCAAAGGCCCGTCACTCGGCGGCCATGGCCAGCGAGGGCTTGCGGCGCGAGGCGGCGACCAGCGAGGCGACGGCGCAGGAGGCGAGCCGGGCCCGCACGTTGTCGGCGCGGCTGGTGAGGATGACCGGCACCTTGGCGCCCAGCACGATGCCGGCGAGGTCGGCGTTGGCCAGGAAGGAGAGCTGCTTGACCAGCATGTTGCCGGCCTCCAGGTCCGGGGCGAGCAGGATGTCCGGCTGGCCGGCGACCGGCGAGGTGATGCCCTTGGTGCGGGCGGCCTCGGCGGAGATGGCGTTGTCGAAGGCCAGCGGGCCGTCGAGGATGCCGCCGGTGATCTGGCCGCGGTCGGCCATCTTGCACAGCGCGGCCGCTTCCAGCGTGGTGTTGATCTTCGGGTTGATCGTCTCGACCGCCGACAGGATGGCGACGCGCGGGGTGGCGACGCCCAGCACCTTGGCGAGGTCGATGGCGTTCTGGACGATGTGGACCTTGTCCTCCAGCGTCGGATAGATGTTGATCGCCGCGTCGGTGATCAGCAGCGTCTTGTTGTAGGTCGGCACGTTCATCAGGAAGACGTGGCTGATGCGGCTGGCGGTGCGCAGCCCCGTCTCCTTGCGGACCACCTCGCTCATCAGCTCGTCGGTGTGCAGGCTGCCCTTCATCACGGCTTCCGCCTCGCCGGTGCGGGCGAGCGCCACGGCGGCGGCGGCGGCGGCGCGGCTGTGGGCGGCGTCGACGACGCGGTAGCGGGTGATGTCGAGCCCGTTGGCCGCCGCGACCTCGCGGATGGCGGTCTCCGGACCGACCAGGATCGGCTCGATCAGCCCGGCCTCGGCGGCCTCGACGGCGCCCTTGAGCGAGCTGGCGTCGCAGGGATAGGCGACGGCGGTGACGACCGGGGGCAGGTCGTCGCACTTGGCGAGCAGTGCCTCGTGCTTGTCGTGGCGGATCATCTGGATCTGCGGCAGCTCATGCGCCGGCAGGCGGACCTTGCGGGTCGGGGCGATGACCTCGGCGGTGCCGGAGACGACGATCTCGCCGTCCTGGTTGGTGCACTGGCAGTCGAAGACGACGATGTTCCTGTCGGCGCGCTTCTCGGTCACCGTGACGGTGGCGGTGACGATGTCGCCGAGGCCGACCGGGCGGCGGAACTGCAGGGTCTGGCCGGCATAGAGCGAGCCGGCGCCGGGCAGGTAGGTGCCGAGCACGCCGGAGATCAGCGAGCCGGTCCACATGCCCGGGCCGATGACCTTCTGGAAGCGGCTGTCGGCGGCGAACTTGGCGTCGAGGTGGGCCGGGTTGATGTTGCCCGAAACGGTCGCGAACAGCTCCACGTCCATGATGGTGAGCTGGCGCGACAGGCTGGCCGTCTGCCCGATCTGGATCTCGTCGAAGGTGACGTTCTCGATGGCGGCGCCGTTGGCGGCCTTGCCGATGCTTTCAATGGAACTCACGACAGGATACTCCGATTTGGAGAGAGGGCCCGGCGGCAGGATCCGGCGATCGGGCTCTGGACTGGCTTGGACGATAGGAGAACTGAAGCTGAAGAGGGGCCGCCTTCGCGGGAGCGGTAGAATAGTGGTGCGAGCGGCTGCGGGCGGGGGCCGACCGGTGTCCCGGGTCAGTGCGCCCGCCGGCTCGGCCGTCGGTAGATGAACCAGTAGACGGCGCCGACGAGCAGCGCGCCGCCGATCCAGTTTCCGGCGGTGACGGCGGCGAGGTTGACGAGGTAGTGGGCGACGTCGATGGGCGGGAAGCGGTGCCCGATGTCGGCCCAGAAGGCGTCGGGGGCGCCGCGCTCGATGAGCAGGCCGAGCGGGATGAAGTACATGTTGGCGACGCAGTGCTCGAAGCCGGCGGCGACGAAGGCGCTGACCGGCAGGGTGATCGCCAGGATCTTGTCGGTGACGCTGCGGGCGCCGAGCGCCAGCCACACCGCCAGGCAGACCAGGACGTTGCACAGGATGCCGAGGAAGAAGGCCTGTCCGGTGGGCAGGCCGCTCTTGGCGGTGGCGATGTACATGGCCTGCGCGCCGACGGCGCCATGGCCGAAGCCGTACTGGCCGGAGAGGAAGACGAGCAGGGCGGTGCCGAGGGCGCCGACGAAGTTGCCGATCCACACCAGCGTCCAGACGCGCATCATCTGGCGGGCGGTCAGCCGGCCGCTGGCCCAGGCCATGACCATCAGCGCGTCGCCGGTGAAGAGCTGGGCGCCGCCGACGATGACCAGCACGAGGCCGAGCGAGAAGACCAGCCCGCCCAGCAGCTTGGTGACGCCGAAGGGCATCATGCCCTCGGCCCCCGACATCACGACCGTGGCGATCATGCCGCCGAGCGCGATGAAGGCGCCGGCCAGGATCGCCAGCACGAACAGCGTCGCCGTGTCGTAGCTTGCCTTCTTGACGCCGAGATTCTCGGCGGCGAGCGCGATGGCGTCGGGCAGCAGGGCGTCGAGGGCCGGCGTCTGGCCGGACGGCGCGTAGGGAACCGGAGAGGCGGCGGCAGGCTGTTCCGGACTCCTCACATCGTAGGTGTCCATGGTGGTCGTCCTTCTGTCGGCTCAGGTCACCGGCAGGCCGCGTGCCCGGAACAGATCGCGCACTTGCCCGGTCAGTTCGTCGGAGGGCGGCTGGGTGTTGGCCAGCTTGTAACGTTGTCCGAGGGCGCGCCACTTGTGCTCGCCCATCTTGTGGAAAGGCAGGACGTCGACCCGCTCCACCACGCCGAGTCCGGCGGCGAACTCCGCCAGCTCCGCGATCTCCGCGAGGTCGTCGCTGAGGCCGGGAACCAGCACGTAGCGCAGCCAGATCGCCTTGCCCATCTGCGACAGCCGCTCGGCGAACTCCAGCGTCGGCCGCAGCGGAACGCCGGTGATGGTGCGGTGGGTCGCCTCCTTGAAGGCCTTGATGTCGAGCAGCACCAGGTCGACGTCCGCCAGGAGGTGGTCGTCGGCATGGCTGCCGAGGAATCCCGAGGTGTCGAGCGCCGTATGCAGCCCCAGCTCCTTCGCCCCGCGGAACAGCGCGGCGCTGAACTCGGGCTGGACCAGCGGCTCGCCGCCGCTCAGCGTCAGGCCGCCACGGGCCCGCCGCAGGAACGGCGCGTAGCTCGCCAGTTCCGCCACGATCTCGTCCGACTGGGTCGGCGTGCCGTCATGCAGGTGCCAGGTGTCCGGGTTGTGACAGTACTGGCAGCGCAGCGGGCAGCCGGAGAGGAACAGGACGTAGCGGATACCCGGACCGTCCACCGTGCCGCCGGTCTCCACGGAGTGGACCCAGCCGCGGATGGACGGGGAACGGGTGGGCTTGGCAGCGCCCGCCCCCAGGGAAATTCCCTGGGGGACAGGCGCCGCCATGGCGTCAGTGCTTGTCATGGAAGGTCCGGGAGATGACGTCGAGCTGCTGCTCGCGCGTCAGCTTGATGAAGTTGACGGCATAGCCGGACACCCGGATGGTGAGCTGCGGATAGAGCTCCGGATGGTCCATGGCGTGCAGCAGCGTCTCGCGGTCGAAGACGTTGACGTTGATGTGGTGGCCGCCCTGGGCGAAGTAGCCGTCGAGCAGACCCACCAGATTGTCCACCCGCTCGCCCTCGGTGCGTCCCAGGGCGCCCGGCACGATGGTGAAGGTGTAGCTGATGCCGTCCTGCGCGTGCGCGTAGGGCAGCTTCGCCACCGACGCCATCGAGGCCACCGCCCCCTTCCTGTCCCGCCCGTGCATCGGGTTGGCTCCCGGCGCGAAGGGCTGGCCGGCCTTGCGGCCGTCCGGCGTGTTGCCCGTCTTCTTGCCGTACACCACGTTGGAGGTGATGGTCAGCACCGACTGCGTCGGCAGCGCGTTGCGGTAGGTCTTCTGCTTGCGCAGCATCCCCATGAAGGTCTCGACCAGCCAGGTCGCGATGGCGTCCACCCGCTCGTCGTTGTTGCCGAAGGCCGGGTACTCGCCCTCGATCACGAAGTCGGTCGCCAGCCCGCGCTCGTCGCGCACCACCTTCACCGTGGCGTGCCGGATCGCCGACAGGCTGTCCGCCACCACCGACAGGCCGGCGATGCCGCAGGCCATGGTGCGCAGGATGTCGCGGTCGTGCAGCGCCATCTCCAGCCGCTCGTACATGTACTTGTCGTGCATGTAGTGGATGGTGTTGAGCGCGTTCATGTAGGCCTTGGCCAGCCACTCCATCATCGGCACGAAGCGCGCCACCACCGTGTCGTAGTCGAGCACGTCGCCGGTGACCGGCGCGAAGGCCGGGCCGACCTGCTCGCCCGACACCTCGTCGCGCCCGCCGTTGATGGCGTACAACAGCGTCTTGGCCAGGTTGGCGCGGGCGCCGAAGAACTGCATCTGCTTGCCGATGCGCATGGCCGAGACGCAGCAGGCGATGCTGTAGTCGTCGCCCCAGTAGGGCCGCATCAGGTCGTCGCTCTCGTACTGCAGCGAGCAGGTCCTGATCGAGGTCTCGGCGCAGAAGGCCTTGAAGCCCTCCGGCAGCTTCTCCGACCACAGCACCGTCAGGTTCGGCTCGGGCGCCGGGCCGAGGTTGTGCAGGGTCTGCAGCATGCGGAAGCTGTTCTTCGTCACCAGCGGCCGGCCGTCCAGCGCCATGCCGCCGATGCACTCGGTCACCCAGGTCGGGTCGCCGGAGAACAGCTGGTCGTATTCCGGCGTGCGCAGGAAGCGGACCATGCGCAGCTTCATGACGAAGTGGTCGATCAGCGCCTGGGCCTCGGCCTCGCACAGCGTGCCCTCGCGCAGGTCGCGCTCGATGTAGACGTCGAGGAAGCTGGAGACGCGGCCCAAGGACATGGCGGCACCGTTGGCCTCCTTGACCGCCGCCAGATAGGCCAGATAGGTCCACTGCACCGCCTCGCGGGCGTTGGCGGCCGGGCGGGCGACGTCGAAGCCGTAGGACTTGGCCATCTTGACCAGGTCCTTGAGGGCCTTGATCTGCTCGGCCAGCTCCTCGCGCAGGCGCAGGGTATCCTCGTCGAGGCTGTTGAGCTCGAGCGACTTGACCTGGGCCTTCTTGTCCTTGATCAGGAAGTCGGCGCCGTAGAGCGCGAGGCGGCGGTAGTCGCCGATGATGCGGCCGCGGCCGTAGGCGTCGGGCAGCCCGGTGATGACGCCGGACTTGCGGCAGCGCAGGGCCTCCTCGGAGTAGGCGTCGAAGACGCCGTCGTTGTGGGTCTTGCGCAGGGCCGGGAAGACCTCCTCGAGCTTGGGCGAGGGGGTGTAGCCGTAGGCCTCGAGGCCGTTCTTGACCATGCGCCAGCCGCCGAAGGGCATGATGGCGCGCTTGAGGGGCTTTTCGGTCTGCAGGCCGACGATGAGCTCGAGGTCCTGGTCGATGTAGCCCGGGGCGTGCGAGGTGATCGAGGAGAAGACCTCGGTATCGGCGTCGAGCACGCCGCCCTGGCTCGCCCGCTCCTTCTTCAGGAGCTCCGCCACCTCGTCCCAAAGCTGCTTCGTCTTGCCCGTCGGGCCGGCCAGGAAGCTCGAATCCCCTTCATAGGGGGCCACGTTGCGCACGATGAAGTCGCGGACATTGACTTCTTTCCGCCACACGCCGGCTGCGAATCCGCGCCAGGGGGCGGGCTGCTCCGCTTGGGTCGACCGGTCCAGGATGTTGTCCGCTAGCATGGTGTCCATGATGTCTCCTCACAATGGCTTCCGGTGATCGCCACGCAGGCTCGACGGTTGTCCCCCCGGATCGGCCGGAGAAAGCTGGTGGCGGCACAGCCGCTTGTGTTGGTAATCACGAGGTCCGTGGCAGCTTGTCAGCGTGTAGGCCTGCCAGGAGAGAGCGTGTTTTGTAGTAATGCTACATACGCCTTTGGACCGGGGCCGAAAAGCCCCTAAGACTCGTCAGAGCGCTACGAAAGCCGCAGTTTTGCGCGACAAACCGCCGCACTGGCTCCCCGGCTCATCCGCCTTCCCCAGGGATTCCCGGAAGGGTGGAGGAACCCTCCGCCACCCTTCTCGCGGGCTATGTAGTAGTTTTCCTACATTTATGGAAACGGGTATGCGGATCCCGTGACGCCTACAGCGCAGCCTCTTCCAGGGCGTCGAGTGTGCCGCCGAGGGTGTCCGCGGCGGTTTCGGCGGAGCGGGCGGGCTCGGGTTGTGCGGGTCGCTCGACCCAGGCGATGCGCAGGACGTTTGTCGAGCCCGGCATGCCGAAGGGGACGCCGGCGGTGATGACCAGCCGCTGGCCGTCCCTGGCCAGCCCATGGGCATGCGCCAGCCTTGTGGCCTTGTGCACCATGTCGGAGAAGTTCTGCACATCCTCCGACAGCACGCTGTGCACCCCGTAGGCCAGCACCAGGCGGCGCGCCGTCCCCAGGCTGGCGGTCAGGCCGAGGATGGGCACCGCCGGCCGCTCGCGCGCCGCGCGCAGCGTGGTCGAGCCGCTGGTCGTGTAGGTGACGATCGCCGCCGCCTGCACCGTCTCGGCGACCTGGCGCGCCGCCGCGGTGATGGCGTCGGCCTCGGTGCTCTCCGGGGCGGCGTGCTGGGCGTCCATCATGGTGCGGTAGAGCGGGTCGTCCTCGACCCGCCGGGCGATGCGGTTCATGATCGACACCGCCTCGATGGGATAGGCGCCGCTGGCGGTCTCGGCCGACAGCATCACCGCGTCGGCGCCGTCGAACACCGCGGTGGCGACGTCGGACGCCTCGGCGCGGGTCGGGGCGGGGGCGGCGACCATCGACTCCAGCATCTGGGTGGCGACGATCACCGGCTTGCCGGCGCGGCGCGCCTCGGCGACGATGCGCTTCTGGATCGAGGGCACGTCCTCGGGCGGCATCTCGACGCCGAGGTCGCCGCGCGCCACCATGACGCCGTCGGACAGCTCGACGATGCGCGCGAGATGGTCGATGGCCTGGGGCTTCTCCAGCTTGGACAGCAGGGCGGCGCGGCCGCCGATCAGCTTGCGCGCCTCCAGCACGTCCTCGGGACGCTGGACGAAGCTCAGCGCCACCCAGTCGACCCCCTGGTCGAGGGCGAAGGCGAGGTCGGCGCGGTCCTTGGCGGTGAGGGGCGACAGCGGCAGGACGACGCCGGGGACGTTGACGCCCTTGCGGTCGGAGAGCCGGGTGCCGGAGACGACGAGCGTGTCGGCGTGGCCGGGGCTGCAGTCGATGACGCGCAGGCGCACGCGGCCGTCGTCGAGCAGCAGTTCGGCGCCGGGTTCGAGGGCGGCGAAGATCTCGGGATGGGGCATGCCGACGCGGCTGGCGGTGCCGGGCTCGGGGAGAGGTCGAGGCGGAAGCCCTGGCCGGGGATGAGGTCGACGGGGCCGTCGGCGAAGCGTCCCAGGCGCAGCTTGGGCCCCTGCAGGTCGGCCATGATGGCCATCGGGCGTCCGGCGTCCTGCTCCAGGGCGCGGATGGCGCGGATGCGGGCGCCGTGGTCGTCGTGCGAGCCGTGGCTGAAGTTGAGGCGGAAGACGTCGACGCCCGCCTCGAACAGCGCGCGGATCATCTCAGGCGACGTGCTGGACGGACCCAGAGTGGCGACGATCTTCGTCTGCCGGAAACGGCGGGCGTGCTTTCCCGTACTCATGATGGCGTTGCTCGCGTCTAAGAAAAGAGGCCGGCACGACTGAACGTGCCGGCCCCGTCGTTTCGGGTGCGATGGCGGGCCGGAGAGGACCGGCCGGAGCGCGGCTTACTTGGCGTTTGCCATGGCGACGGCGGTGTCGCTCATGCGGTTGGAGAAGCCCCACTCGTTGTCGTACCAGGTCATGATGCGGACGAAATTGCCGTCGATGACCTTGACCTCCTTCAGCGCGAAGATCGAGCTGTGCGGGTCGTGGTTGAAATCGGTGGAGACGAGGTCCTCGTCATAGACGCCGAGGATGCCCTTGAGCGGACCGTTGGCGGCGTCGGCGATCGCCTTCTGGATCTCCTCGGCGGTGGTGGCGCGCCTGGCGGTGAACTTGAAGTCGACCACCGAGACGTTGGGCGTCGGCACGCGGATGGCGGTGCCGTCCAGCTTGCCCTTCAGCTCCGGCAGCACCTTGCCCACCGCCTTGGCCGCGCCGGTCGAGGTCGGGATCATGTTCAGGGCCGCCGCGCGGGCGCGGTGCAGGTCCTTGTGGTTGGTGTCCACGATCCGCTGGTCGCCGGTGTAGGAGTGGATGGTGGTCATGAAGCCCTTCTCGATGCCCACGAGGTTGTGGAGCACGAAGGCGACCGGAGCCAGGCAGTTGGTGGTGCAGGAGGCGTTGGAGACGATCTTGTGCCCGGCCTTCAGCGCGTCGTGGTTGACGCCGTAGACGACGGTGATGTCCTCGTCGGTGGCCGGGGCGGAGATCAGCACCTTCTCCGCACCGGCTTCCAGATGCTTGGCGGCGTCGGCGCGCTTGGTGAAGATGCCCGAGCATTCCATGGCGACCTGGACGCCCAGCTCCTTCCACGGCAGCTTGGCCGGGTCGCGCTCCTGGATGACCTTGATCGAATGGCCGTTGACGATCAGCACGCCCTCGCCGGTCTCGATGGTGCCGGGGAAGCGGCCGTGGACGCTGTCGTACTTCAGCAGGTGGGCGTTGGCCTTCAGGTCGGCCAGGTCGTTGATCGCCACGACCTCGACGTCCTTGCGGCCGCTCTCGTAGATCGCGCGAAGGACCAGACGGCCGATGCGGCCAAACCCGTTGATTGCTACACGAACAGCCATGTGGGACTCCAGTGATGTCCTGTCGGGGCGGGCGGAATGGCCCGCCCCATTTTCTGTGTCGGAATGCGGTTATCGGAGCGACCGGCCGGTCACTTCGTGGACGCGGCCTTGCGCAGCGCGGTCACCTTCTCGGCGGGCTTCGCCGCGGCGGCCTTTTCCGGCTCGGCCTGCCGCTCGGTCTGCTCGACGTAGGCGCGTCCGTAGTAGCTGTCGAGGAGGAGCTGCTTGAGCTCGCTGACCAGGGGGAAGCGCGGGTTGGCGCCGGTGCACTGGTCGTCGAAGGCGGCCTCGGCGATGGCGTCCACCCGCGCCAGGAACTCCGCCTCGGGAACCCCCGCCGCCTGGATCGACGCCGGGATGTCCAGCGTCCGCTTCAGCTCGTCCACCCAGGCGATCAGCATCTCCACCCGCTCATGGTCGCGGCTGCCGCCCAGGCCCAGGTGCCGCGCCACCTCGGCATAGCGCGCCACCCCCTTGGGCCGGTCGTACTGGCTGAACGCCGTCTGCTTGGTCGGGATGTCCGCCGCGTTGTAGCGGATCACGTTCGAGATCAGCAGCGCGTTCGCCAGGCCGTGCGCCAGGTGGAACTCCGCCCCCAGCTTGTGCGCCATCGAGTGGCACACCCCGAGGAAGGCGTTGGCGAAGGCGATGCCGGCGATCGTCGCCGCGTTGTGCACCTGCTCGCGCGCCTTGGGGTCCTTCGCCCCGTTGCGGTAGGCCGAGGGCAGATACTCCTTCAGCAGCTTCAGCGCCTGCAGCGCCTGGCCGTCGCTGTACTCGTTGGCCAGCACCGAGGCGTAGGCCTCCAGCGCATGCGTCACCGCGTCGATGCCGCCCGCCGCCGTCAGCGACCTGGGCATGTCCATCACCAGGTTGGCGTCGATGATCGCCATCGTCGGCGTCAGCTCATAGTCGGCGATCGGGTACTTCACCCCGGTGCGCTCGTCGGTCACCACCGCGAAGGGCGTCACCTCCGACCCGGTGCCCGAGGTCGTCGGCACCGCGACGAACTGCGCCTTCACCCCCAGCTTGGGGAACTTGTAGATGCGCTTGCGGATGTCCATGAAGCGCAGCGCCAAGTCCTCGAACGCCACCTCGGGCGCCTCGTACATCACCCAGATGATCTTGGCCGCGTCCATCGGCGAGCCGCCGCCCAGCGCCAGGATGACGTCGGGCCGGAAGGCGTTGGCCAGCGCCAGGCCCCGGCGCACCACCGCCAGCGTCGGATCGGCGCTGACCTCGAAGAAGGTCTCCACCTCCAGCCCCTGGGCCTTGAGGATGCGCACCGTCTCGGCGACGTGGCCGTTCTCGAACAGGAAGCGGTCGGTGACGATCAGGCAGCGCTTGCGCCCCTGCAGCTCCTCCAGCGCGAAGGGCAGGCAGCCGCGGCGGAAGTAGATCGACTTGGGCAGCTTGTGCCAGAGCATGTTCTCCGCCCTCTTGGCCACGGTCTTGCGGTTGAGCAGATGCTGCGGCCCGACATTCTCCGAGATCGAGTTGCCGCCCCACGAGCCGCAGCCCAGCGTCAGCGACGGCGCCAGACGGAAGTTGTAGAGGTCGCCGATGCCGCCCTGCGAGGAGGGGGTGTTGATCAGGATGCGCGCCGTCTTCATCACCTGCCCGAAGTGGCGCACCCGCTCGGCCTGCTGGTCCTGGTCGGTGTAGAGCACCGAGGTGTGGCCGATGCCGCCCAGCGCCACCAGCTCGGCCGCCGTCCGGCAGGCGGCGGCGAAGTCGCCGGCGCGGTAGAGGGCGAGCGTCGGCGACAGCTTCTCGTGGGCGAAGGCCTCCTCCTCGGACACCTCGCTGACCTCGGCGATCAGCACCTTGGTGTGGGCGGGCACGCTGATGCCGGCCATCTCGGCGATGCGGCGGGCCGACTGGCCGACGATGGCGGCGTTCAGGCTGCCGTTGTTCAGCAGCACCTTGCGCACCGCGTCGGCCTCGGCGGGCGACAGGATGTGGCCGCCATGCTTCGCGAAGCGCTCGCGCACCGCCTCGTAGGCCTGCTCGACGACGATGACCGACTGCTCGGAGGCGCAGACGACGCCGTTGTCGAAGGTCTTGGACATCAGGACGGAGGCGACGGCGCGCTTGATGTCGGCGAACTCGTCGATCACCGCCGGGGTGTTGCCGGCGCCGACGCCGATGGCCGGCTTGCCCGAGGAGTAGGCGGCCTTGACCATGCCCGGCCCGCCGGTGGCGAGGATGAGGTTGATGTCCGGGTGGTGCATGATGGCGTTGGACAGCTCGAGCGACGGCTCGTCGATCCAGCCGATGATGTCCTGCGGCGCGCCGGCGGCCACCGCCGCCTCCAGCACCAGCCGGGCGGCCTCGCAGGTCGCCTTGCGGGCGCGGGGTGGGGGGAGAAGACGATGCCGTTGCGGGTCTTCAGGCAGATCAGCGCCTTGAAGATGGCGGTGGAGGTCGGGTTGGTGGTGGGGACGATGGCGCAGATCAGGCCGACCGGCTCGGCGATCGTCATGATGCCGTACTCGGGATCCTCCTCGAGGATGCCGCAGGTCTTCTCGTCCTTGTACTTGTTGTAGATGTACTCGGAGGCGAAGTGGTTCTTCACCACCTTGTCCTCCATCACGCCCATGCGCGTCTCCTCCACCGCCATCTTGGCCAGCGGAATGCGCGCGTTCGCCGCAGCCAGCGCCGCATGGCGGAAGATGTGGTCGACCTTCTCCTGCGGATACTCCGCAAATTGCCGCTGCGCCTCCTTCACTCGGGAGACCAGGGCGTTCAGTTCGGCTGTCGTTGCAACAGGCATCGCTCTCACCTGCATCGGTTGGAGGTGCGGCAGATCGGCCCGATGCGGAGCCTGTGCCGCTGGCGCGTTCTTCGATCGGCGGAACCCGGCAGGAAGGAAGCCGGACCGTCGGGTGACATCACGGCCCGAAAGCCGCGGGTGGCGTGGAGGCTCCGGCTGCGGGCAGGATGGGGGATGGACCCATCCCAGTGCCCGCATGCCGGTTCCAGAATACCGGTTTCCGGATCTCCGCCGGTATGGCGGGCTGATGCCGGCGGGCGTTGAGGAGGCGTCTCGCTCCCGCCCGATGTAGTAAAGCTACATTATGCGGTACCTGCCGTTCCGGCAAGAGGGAACATAGGGAATCTCTGTGTTTCCTGCTTCGCAGCGGTGCGACATTCTGTCGTCCCTGGATCTTTCGTGACGAATCCGGCGGGCCGCTTTTCCGCAGGATGTAGTGAAACTACATGTAGTAAGGTCGGATCGAAGGATCGGGCGACGGGCGGCTGCGTGAACCGGCCCGCCCGGCCGGACCCACCCCCGCGGTTGCCGCCGGGGATCTACCAGCCGACGAGGAAGGGGCGATGCTGACGCGGATCGAGGCGCTACGTGACCAGTTCCGGCCATCGGAGCGCAAGCTGGCGGAGTATGTGCTCGCCCAGCCGGGGGAGGTCATCAACCTGCACATGGCCGACCTGGCCAAGCGCGTCGGGGTCAGCGAGCCGACCATCGCCCGGTTCTGCGCCACGCTGGGATGCAGCGGCTTTAGGGAGTTCAAGATCAAGCTGGCGCAGAACATCGCCGGCGGCATGCCCTTCATCCACCAGGACGTCCGCCCGGAGGACCGCGCCGAGGCGATCATCGGCAAGCTTGCCGACCGCACCATCAACAACCTGATGAAGGTGCGCGCCAACCTGTCGGCCAGCGCCGTGGAACGCGCCGCGGACCTGATGGCGCGGGCGCGGCGGATCGAATTCTACGGGGCCGGCAACTCCGGCATCGTCGCGCAGGACATCCAGCACAAGTTCTTCCGGCTGGGCATCCCGACGGTCGCCTACATCGACCCGCACGTCTACAACATGTCGGCCCTGTCGCTCAGCCGCGGCGACGTGGTGGTGACGGTGTCCAACTCCGGACGCGCCCGGGACATCATCGAGAGTGCGGAGAATGCGCTGTCGGTCGGGGCGGACGTGATCGCCCTGACCTGCTCCGGCTCGCCGCTGGCGCGCATCGCCACGGTCGCGCTGCTGTCGGACGTGGTCGAGGACGCCGACATTTTCGTGCCGATGACCTCGCGCATGGCGCATCTGCTGATCGGCGACATCCTCACCGTCGCGGTCGCCCTGCGCAAGGGCGAGGCGCTGCAGGAGCGGCTGGCCCGCAACAAGCAGGCCGTCCGCCAGCGCCGGATCGTGAGCTGAGCCCTGCGGGCCGGATCCGGCGCCGGGTCCGGATTATCCGATGCGGACGAACGCGCCGACCGCCTCGTCGTGGGCCCACAGCTCGCCGCTGCGCAGGTCGAACCACCAGGCGTGCAGCATCAGCTCGCCCGAGGCCTCCCGCTCGCGCACCCAGGGGAAGCTGCGGAGGTTGCGCAGCGACACCTGCAGGGCCGCCTGCTCCATCGCCCGTTCCGCCTCGGCGTCGCTCTGGCCGTCCTCGACCTGTTCGCCGGCCTCGGCGGCGATGGAGACCCAGGGGGTGATGAACTCGCGCTCCGGCCGGATGCCGCGGCGCAGCGCCCGCAGTGCCCGCATGCCGCCGCAGCCGGAATGGCCGAGCACGACGGCATGGCGCACCTGCAGGTCGCGCACCGCGAACTCCAGCGCGGCGCTGGTGCCGTGATAATGGCTTCCCGGCTGGTAGGGCGGCACGAGGTTCGCGACGTTGCGGACGACGAACAGCTCGCCCGGCTGGGTGTTGAGCAGAAGCGCCGGATCGACCCGCGAATCCGAGCAGGCGATCATCAGAACCTCGGGATGCTGGCCTTCCTTCACCAGCGCCTCGTAGAGCGCCGGCCGCTGTTCGAAATAGGTGGCGCGGAACGCGCGGAAGCCGGCGACCAAACTCTCCGTTCCCGGCATGATCCCTCTCCCTGGCCTCCGGGACGCGGCCGGCGCCTGCCGGTCCGCAGTCTCCGGGAAGACCGCTGGTTGTGTCGGGTCAGCCCGCCAGTGCGCCGGCCGTGCCGGTGCGGACCGGCAGCCGGGCGAGCAGGGCCTCGACGATCTCCTCCGGCGGGGCGCCGATGTCGACGACCAGGGCGTCGGACGGCTCCTCCAGCGTGTCGATCTGGCTCTGCAGCAGGTTCGGGTTCATGTAGTGGCCGCTGCGGCTCTTCAGCCGCTCCGCGATCAGGTCCTTGGAGCCCTTGAGGTAGACGAAGATCACATCGCCGCCGGGCGACAGCACGTCGCGGTAGGCCTGCTTCAGCGCCGAGCAGGCGACGATGGAGCTTTCGCCCGCCGCGGCCCAGCCGTCCAGCGCGCCGCGGATGGCCTGCAGCCAGGGCCAGCGGTCCTCGTCGGTGAGGGGGATGCCGGCCCGCATCTTCTCGACGTTGGCGGCGGGGTGGAAGCCGTCGGCGTCGGCGAAGCGGCAGCCCAGGCGCTTGGCCAGCGCCTCGCCGATGGTGGTCTTGCCGCAGCCGCAGACGCCCATGAGAACGATGTTCATGATGATTCCTCCTCAGACGACCTGTGCCAGCAGCATCGTGAAGGCGAAGGCGGTGACGGCCAGGATGGTTTCCATGACGGTCCAGGTCTTCAGCGTCTGGGGCACCGTCATGTTGAAGTATTCCTTGATCAGCCAGAAGCCGCTGTCATTGACATGCGACAGGATCACCGAACCGGCGCCGGTGGCGAGCACCAGCAGCTCCGGCCGCACGGAACCGGGGTTGGCGGCGGCCAGCGGGGCGACGATGCCCGCGGCGGTGGTCATGGCGACGGTGGCCGAGCCGGTGGCGACGCGGATCACCGCGGCGACGACGAAGGCCAGGACGATGGAGGAAATCTGCAGGCTGGTCGCCAGATCGGCGATGGCCTTGCCGACGCCGCTGTCGAGCAGCACGCGGTTGAAGCCGCCGCCGGCGCCGATGACCAGCAGGATGGTGGCGGTCGGGCCGAGGCAGTCGCTGGTGAACTTCAGGATCTGCTCGCGGCCGAAGCCCTGGCGGGTGCCGAAGGTGTAGAAGCTGAAGAGCAGCGCGATCAGCAGCGAGACGACGGGGTTGCCGATGAAGTTCAGGGCGATGCGGACGCTGTTCTCCTTGGGCAGGGTCAGCTCGGCGCCGCTCGACAGCACCATCAGGATGACCGGCAGCAGGATGGTCAGCATGGAGAGGCCGAAGCCCGGCAGCTCCGTCCGGTCGGTGGTGCCGAGCTGGGCGGCCATCGGGTTGTTGGCGGGCAGCTCGATCTGCGGGCTGATCCACTGGGCGTAGATCGGGCCGGCGATCGCCGCCGCCGGCAGGCCGACGATCAGCGAGTAGATGATGGTCAGGCCGACGTCCGCCTTGAAGGTGCCGACCGCCAGCATGGCGGCGGGGTGCGGCGGAACCAGCCCGTGCACCACCGACAGGCCGGCGACCAGCGGCAGCCCGACCTTCACCAGCGAGGTGCCGGTCTGGCGGGCGATGGTGAAGACCAGCGGGATCAGCAGGACGAAGCCGACCTGGAAGAACACCGGGACGCCGACGATGAAGGCGACGATCATGATCGCCCAATGGACGTTCTTCTCGCCGAACATGCCGATCATCGTCTTGGCGATGCGCTCGGCCCCGCCGGATTCGGCGAGCATCTTGCCGAGCATGGTGCCGAGCGCCACGACGACGGCGATGAAGCCCAGAACGCCGCCGACGCCGTTCTGGAAGGACGACACCACGGTCAGGAAGGGCATGCCGGCGGCCACGCCCATGCCGAGCGAGGCGAGCACCAGCGCGATGAAGGGGTTCAGCTTGTAGCGCGCGATCATGACGATCAGCGCGGCGATCGCGATCAATGCATAGAGCAGGAGCGCATGGCCGTTGGCCGCTGCTGCGGTTGGTGACATGGTGGAAGTCCTTCTTCTTGCTTCTTGGGGGCAGGGGGGTCGGCAAGGCTCCGCCCTTCACCGCCGCGGGCAGGCGGCGGCGGGTGGACGGAGCAGCCGGAAGGTGTAGAGCCGAAGGTGCCGAAGGGTGCCGGATGACGGTCGGCGGCCGAAGTCGGGCGCTGACGTCAGTGGCAGAAGTCAGCGGCAGAAGTCAGCGGCAGAAGTCAGCGGCAGAAGTCAGCGGCCGGAATCAGCGGCCGAAGGTGGTAGCGCCCTCCTCGGCGCTGAGCGCGATGGCCCGCAGGCCGTTGAAGAGGGAGCGGCCGAGGCCGCCGGCCAGATCGTCGGCGGGCGGGGCGGGAGGCGAGGTGCCGCGGGCGGTCCATTCCGCCTCGGGCACCAGCGCCTCGATGGTGCCGGCGTTGGCGTCGAGGCGGACGACGTCGCCGCTGCGCAGCCGGCCGATGGGGCCGCCGCCGACCGCCTCCGGCGACAGATGGATGACCGCCGGGACCTTGCCCGACGCGCCGGACATGCGGCCGTCGGTGACGAGCGCCACCTTGAAGCCCTCGTCCTGCAGCGCGCCGAGCACCGGGGTCAGGCGGTGGAGCTCGGGCATGCCGTTGGCCCGCGGGCCCTGGAAGCGGATGACGGCGACGAAGTCGCGCCGCAGCTCCCCGGTCTTGTGGGCGGCGATCATCTGCTCCTGGTTGTCGAAGACCAGGGCAGGCGCCTCGACGACGCGGTGCTCGGGCTTGACCGCCGAGACCTTGATGACGCCGCGCCCGAGGTTGCCCTGCATCAGCCGCAGCCCGCCGTCCGGAGCGAAGGGCGAGGCGACGCCGCGCAGCACCGTCTGGTCGAGGCTGAGCGAGGGGCCGTCGCGCCAGGCCAGCGCGCCGTCCTGCAGGATCGGCTCGCGGCGGTAGTGGTGCAGGCCCTCGCCGGCGACGGTGGTCACGTCGGGATGCAGGAGCCCGGCGTCGAGCAGCTCGCCGATCAGGAAGCCCATGCCGCCGGCGGCATGGAAGTGGTTCACGTCGGCCTTGCCGTTGGGATAGACGCTGGCGAGCAGCGGGACCACCTTGGACAGGTCGTCGAAATCGTCCCAGGTGATCCGGATGCCGGCCGCGGCGGCCATCGCCACCAGATGGATGGTGTGGTTGGTCGAGCCGCCGGTCGCCATCAGGGCGCTGATGCCGTTCACCACGGCCCGCTCGTCCACCACCCGGGAGATCGGGGTATAGGACGGCCCACCTGCCGTGAGGGCGAGCGCCCGGCGGGCGGCCTCGGCCGTCAGCGCGTCGCGCAGCGGGGTGTTGGGATGGACGAAGGCGGCGCCCGGCAGATGCAGGCCCATCACCTCCATCAGCATCTGGTTGGAGTTGGCGGTGCCGTAGAAGGTGCAGGTGCCGATTCCGTGATAGGCCTTGGCCTCGACGTCCAGCAGGGCGTCGCGGCCGACCTGGCCGTTGGCGAAGAGCTGGCGGACCTTGGACTTCTCGTCGTTGGAGATGCCGCTGGTCATCGGGCCGGCCGGGACGAAGACCACCGGCAGATGGCCGAACTGCAGCGCTCCGATCACGAGGCCGGGGACGATCTTGTCGCAGACGCCCAGCATCACCGCGGCGTCGAACATGTTGTGCGACAGGGCGACGGCCGTGCCCATGGCGATCACGTCGCGGCTGAGCAGCGACAGCTCCATGCCGGGATTGCCCTGGGTGACGCCGTCGCACATCGCCGGGACGCCGCCCGCCACCTGCGCCACCGCGCCGACCTCCCGCGCCGCCGCCTTCAGGATGGCCGGGTAGCCCTCGTAGGGCTGGTGGGCCGACAGCATGTCGTTGTAGGCGGTGACGATGCCGAGGTTGGCGTGGGAGCCGCTGCGCAGCCGCAGCTTGTCCGCCGCCGGCGCCGCCGCGAAGGCATGGGCCAGATTGGCGCAGGACAGGCCGCTGCGCGCCGGATGGGCCTCGGCGGTGCGCTGCGTGCGGTCCAGATAGGCGGCGCGCGTGTCGCGGCTTCGCGTGCGGATGCGCTCGGTGACCTCGACGAGCCGGGGGTGCAGCTTGCTCATGGCGGTATCTGTCGCTCTTTGACGTGTAGCTTAACTACGCTACGCCTCCGCGCCGCCCGACGCAACGACGGCCTGCGGCGCCGGGCCGGCGCGGAAGGGGTGGCCGGCCGGCCAGGCTGGGTGGCGAGCCGCATTCCATGGTGTGTGCCGGCCGGATGAGCCGCTATTGGTGGTGTCTGTTGCAGGGGCGCCACTGCTGCTGATAGCGCTGCGACAAAATGGCCCGCAGCCCGCTTCACGGCTCCCCGAGGGGTGGGTCCGAAGATGTCCGGAACCTTGGAGGCTGGCTTCCTGTAGTCGAAAAACAAACGAGCTACATGTAGTTGGCTTCCAAACTGCGGTCCAACCCGGTGCGCCGGAATGCAAAAGGGACGGCGCGGTTTCCCGCACCGTCCCTTCGGCGTCAGGGTGCCTGAGGCGCCCGCAGGCTCAGCAGCAGCGGTTCACGCCGGACCATTTGCGGTCCAGCTCGCTGACGTAGAACTCCTCGCGGGAGAGCGGCGGGACCTCCGGATGCAGCTTCCTGTGGCGTTCGAGATAGCGTTCGAACGCGTCGTCGCCGGTGACCTGGCGCAGACCCTGCCAGCCGGCCCGAAGCGCATGGAGGACCACGCCACGCCGCTCAGTCATCGTTCCCCCCGGCGGTCCGCGGCTCCCACGGATGCTCGGTCAGCGGCGGCACCACCTCGCCCCGCAGATGGCGGAGCGACAGGCGCGTCGCCTCGACGATCACCACCCACAGCACGATGACGAAGAACACCGTCAGCGCCGCGTCGAGCCGCTGGTTGAAGATCAGCTTCGGCGCGCTCTCCAGGGCGGCCCCGGTGAGCTGGCCGGCGGCGAGCTTCTGGGCCAGCGCGTCCGCCCCGGCGAGGAAGCCGACGCGCGGGTCGGCGGAGAACAGCTTCTCCCACGCCGCGTAGGTGGTCGTCAGGGCGATGGCGACCATCGGCACGGCGGTCACCCAGACATAGCGCGCCTTGCCCGACTTGACGAAGATGCAGGTCGCCACGGCCAGCGCGATGGCCGCCAGCATCTGGTTGGAGATGCCGAAGAGCGGCCACAGGATGTTGATGCCGCCCAGCGGGTCGATCACGCCGATGTAGAGGAAGTAGCCCCACATCGCGACGAACAGGGCGGAGCTCAGCATCGTCATCGGGAAGGACTTGGTGTCGCCGAACGGCTTCCAGATGTTCGACAGCATGTCCTGCAGCATGAAGCGGCCGACGCGGGTGCCGGCATCCACCGCCGTCAGGATGAACATCGCCTCGAACATGATGGCGAAGTGGTACCACAGCGCCAGCATCGACTTGCCGAAGGCGCCGGCGAAGATGGTCGCCATGCCGACCGCGAGCGACGGGGCGCCGCCGGTGCGGGCCAGCAGCGTCGTCTCGCCCATCTCGCGGGCCAGCTCGTTCATCGTCTCCGCCGTGACCGGGAAGCCCCAGCCGGAGATGGTGGCCACCGCCTGCTCGACCGTGCGGCCGACGACGCCGGACGGCGAGTTGATGGCGAAATAGACGCCGGGGTCGAGAACCGCGGCGGCGATCAGCGCCATCAGGCCGACGAAGCTCTCCATCAGCATCGAGCCGTAGCCGATCATCGGGATGTCGCGCTCGTTGGCGATCAGCTTCGGCGTGGTGCCCGACGAGATCAGGGCATGGAAGCCGGAGATCGCGCCGCAGGCGATGGTGATGAACAGGAAGGGGAACAGGTTGCCGGCGACCACCGGCCCCGTGCCGTCGGTGAAGCGCGAGAAGGCCGGCATCTTCATCTCGGGCTGCAGGATCACGACCGCGAAGGCCAGCAGCAGGATGGCGCCGATCTTGATGAAGGTGGAGATGTAGTCGCGCGGGGCGAGCAGCAGCCACACCGGCAGGATGGCGGCGAGGAAGCCGTAGCCGATCACGAACAGGGCCAGCGTGGTCCCGTCATAGTCGAACCAGCTGCGCAGCGGGCTGTGGTCGAGCCAGCCGCCGCCGGCCGTCGCCAGCAGCAGCAGCGCAAGGCCGATCAGCGAGCCCTCCAGGACCCGGCCGGGCCGGATGTTGCGCATGTAGACGCCGACCAGGATGGCGATCGGGATCGTGGCGAACACGGTGGAGGTGCCCCACGGGCTGTGCTTCATGGCGTTGACCACCACGAGGCCGAGCACCGCGACGATCAGCACCATGATCATCAGGGTGCCGAGCAGCGCCGCCGATCCGGCGACCGGGCCCAGCTCGTCGCGCGCCATCTGGCCGAGGGAGCGGCCGTTGCGGCGGGTCGAGCAGAACAGGATGACCATGTCCTGCACGCAGCCGCCGAAGACCGCGCCGACCAGCAGCCACAGCGTGCCGGGCATGTAGCCGAACTGCATGGCCAGCGTCGGGCCGACCAGCGGGCCGGCGCCCGCGATGGCCGCGAAATGATGGCCGAAGGTGATCCATTTGTGGGTCGGGACGAAGTCGCGGCCGTCGTTCAGCCGTTCGGCCGGCGTGGCGCGCGTGCTGTCGACCACCATCAGCCTGGCGGCGATCCAGCCGGCGTAGAAGCGGTAGGCCAGCGCATAGACGCCGGCCGCCGCGCCGATGAACCAGATGGCGTTGATCGTTTCTCCCCGGTTCAGGGCGATGCCGCCGAGACAGGCGGCCCCCAGAACCGCAATGCCGATCCAGATGAACGGCCGCAATTGAGCGGGCATTATTGCACCTCTTGGATGTAGCTCGCGTGAGCGTCGTTGGTCGGGCAGGCAATCGGCCCGGGTCTGCCGGCTCTGATCCCGTACAGCCCGGTGCTGCGCTCCCGCCAACCGGCCAACACCACTAACCGCTCGTGTTCTAGTATGCCAGACAACTTTTAAGCCGTCTTGCGGCAGCGAGCCGCATTGGACGAAGTCATTATACGGCACCGGACGCGAATCTGCTCGCCGCCACAACAGTCAGTATTGTCCGGACGTTCCCCCGCTACCTGGGTTGACCGAAATCCACTTCAGGCTGCAGCTTGGCTTTTGTTGGCTTGATCAATGATCTGCCGTGGAAATAAAAAGGCCCGTGCGCGGGACTGCCCCGGCGCACGGGCCCGGTCAGGCACGCCGCGGCGGGCGGCGGCCGGTCAGTTCCGGGTCAGGAACTTGTAGGTGATCCGGCCACTGTAGGTTTCCCCCGGCCGCAGGACCGGCGAGGGGAAGTTCGCCTTGTTCGGCGCGTCGGGGAAGACCTGCGGCTCCAGGCAGAAGGCCTCCTGCAGCTTGTAGAGGTGGCCGCCCTTGCCCTGGTCCTTCGGCACGGCACCGGTCAGGAAGTTGCCGGAATAGAACTGCAGCCCCGGCTGGGTTCCGTAGACTTCCAGGACGCGGCCGGACGCCGGTTCGACCATGCGGGCCATCAGCCCGTAGTCGCCCGCCTTCTTGTTGAGCACGAAGTTGTGGTCGTAGCCCTTCACGAAGCCGAGCTGGTCATAGTCGGACGCGATCCGGGCGCCGACGGCCTGCGGGCTGGTGAAGTCCAGCGGCGTGCCCTTGACCGGGCGGATCTCGCCGGTGGTGATCAGGGTGCCGTCCACCGGGGTGAAGCTGTCGGCATCGACCTGGAGCTGGTGGTTCAGGATGCTGCCGTTGCCTTCGCCGGCCAGATTGAAGAAGACGTGGCTGGTGAAGTTGACGATCGTCGGCTTGTCGGTGGTCGCGTCGAACGCGATGTCCAGCGCGTTGTCGTCCGTCACCTTGTAGACCACCCGCGCGGGGACGGTCCCGGGATAGCCTTCCTCGCCGTCCTTGAAGGTGTAGCGCATCTCGACGGTCGCCGGGTCGATCTGCCGGGCGTCGAAGACGACGAAACGGCTGCCCTTCTTGCCGCCGTGCAGGCTGTTCGGCCCGTCGTTCAGGCTGGCCTGGTACGGCTGCCCGTCGATGGAGAACTTGCCCCCGCCGATGCGGTTGGCGTAGCGGCCGATGAAGGCGCCCATCGACGGCTGCCCGGCGATCACCTGATCGATGCCGTCATAGCCGAGCGCCACGTCGCCGAGATTGCCGTTGCGGTCGGGAACCAGGATCTGCTCGACCTTGGCGCCATAGTTGGTGATCTTGACCACCATCCCCTTGGCGTTGGTCAGGGTGTAGAGGTCGACCGGCTTGCCGTCGATCTCCTTCTGGAAATTCTCCCGCTTCAGCTCGACATAGCCGCCGGCGTCGCCGGGAGCCGCCAGCGCGGCCGTGGAAACGCCGAGGAGAAGCAGCAACGCACCACTAGTCCATTTCCTCATGACGATATCCTTGTTGTTCTGGCCGGGACGGCACCGGCCCTTTCCGGCGCCGGCCCTTCCCGATGCCGGCCATCGCGCGGCGCGTGACGGCGGCAAAAAAGTATATTAGTATATCAAAAATCACGGCAAGGTCGGTCGCGGTGCGGATGATGCTCCGGCTATTATGTCGCAGCGCTGCGAGCGGCCTCGCGGGATTTCGTGTACAAACGGGGTCGGGACGGTGGACCATCATGGCCGACACCGGCACGCTGACTCCGGACCGGTTGTCGACGGCAGCCGGCTCCCCAACATCCACGGTATCCGGGCCGGACATCGCGGCCGGTTCCAGACCCGCCCCCTCGCCCGGGGGCCCAACACAGGAGGCGGCCCGCCGAGGCCGAGTGAGAATGCGACGTCACCGCCGCGCCAAGATCGTTGCCACCGTCGGACCGGCCAGCAACTCGCCAGAGATGCTGAAGCGGCTGTTCCTGGCCGGTGTCGACACCTTCCGGCTGAACTTCAGCCACGGAACCCACGAGGACCACGCCAAGGTCCATGCCGCCATCCGCGCGCTGGAGGCCGAGGTCGGCCGGCCGATCGGCATCCTGCAGGACCTCCAGGGGCCGAAGATCCGCGTCGGCACGATCCGCGACGGCAAGATCAACGTCGCGGCCGGCGAGACGATCCGTTTCGTGCCGACCGGCAGCGACGGTGACCGGGACGCCATCCCGCTGCCCCACCCCGAGATTTTCGCGGCGATCGCGCCTGGGCACCACCTGCTGATCGACGACGGCCGGGTGCGCGTCGCCGTCACCCGCATCGGCGACGACTTCATCGAGGCCGAGGTGATCTATGGCGGGGTGATCTCCAACCGCAAGGGCGTCAACCTGCCCGGCACCATCCTCGACCTGTCGCCGCTGACCGCCAAGGACCGCGCCGACCTCGCCTTCGGGCTGGAGCTCGGGGTGGACTGGGTGGCGCTGTCCTTCGTCCAGAAGCCCGGCGACCTGCTGGAGGCGCGCGGCCTGATCGGCGACCGCGCCGGCCTGGTGGCGAAGATCGAGAAGCCGTCCGCCCTCGACAAGATCGACGACATCATCCGCCTGTCGGACGCCGTGATGGTCGCCCGCGGCGATCTCGGCGTCGAGATCCCGCACGAGGAGGTGCCGGGCCGGCAGAAGGAGCTGGTGCGCGCCTGCCGTCTCGCGGTGAAGCCGGTGATCGTCGCCACCCAGATGCTCGATTCGATGGTCTCCGCCCCGACCCCGACGCGGGCCGAGGCGTCGGACGTCGCCACCGCCATCTATGACGGCGCCGATGCGGTGATGCTGTCGGCCGAATCGGCCAGCGGCTCCTACCCGGTCGAAACGGTGGAGATGATGGACCGCATCATCCGCTCGACCGAGCAGCACAAGCTCTACCGCTCGATCATCAACGCCTCCGATCCGGGGGAGGAGCAGACGGCCCCGCATGCCGTCGCCGCCGCCGCCGCCGATCTGGCCAACGTCATCCACTCCTCGGCGATCCTCGCCTTCACCTCCAGCGGGACGACCGCCGCGCGCATCGCCCGCCGCCGCCCGGCGGTACCGATCCTGGCGATCACACCGGACGAGCAGGTGTCCCGCCGGCTCTGCCTGCTGTGGGGCGCCCACAGCATCCTGTCCGAGGACATCCACACCTACGAGGAGATGGTGGAGCGCGCCAGCAGGTGGGGACAGGAGCAGGGCTTCGCCAAGGTGGGCGACTCGATGGTCGTCGTCGCCGGCATCCCCTTCGCCCAGGCGGGCACGACGAACAACATCCGCGTGATCCAGATCGACCGGCGCTGATCCGGTCGGGCCGGCGCGTCGCCCGGGCGGCGCGCCGGCCGGCCCCTCAGGCCTGGGCCGCCGCGATCTCCTGCCAGGCGTCGTAGGCGGCGAGCACGGTTTCCATCTGCGCGGTGTGGCCCAGGACGAAGGCCTCGCCGTAGATGGTCTCATCCGGATACTCGGTGATCAGCGTCATCGGCACGCTGTGGCGGTCGTCGACCGAGCACAGGCAGGGGAAGCCGTTGACGATGCGGAATCCCGTCTCCCCGGCATGGGTCTCGTACAGCGCGATCTGCGCGGCGTTGCGTTCGGCCAGGCCCGGAATATCCCCCAGCCGCCGCGTGATGCGGTCGAGCAGCCGCTCGCCCCGCTCCTCCCAGCCGGCATGGTGCCGCAGGACCAGGAAGAAGCCCTTCGGCAGCGTCCACATGGCGAAGTTGCGCGGGACATAGCCCGACAGCGGCCGGGTCCATTCGTGCGACGGATAGCCGTGCAGGTTGACGTGCAGCCGCGCGCCGCTGCGCCGTTCCGCCTCCAGCCGGATCTCCTTTTCCAGCAGGCCGGCGCCGCTGCCGTCCGGCATCCGGTACTCCAGATCGTCGCCGAGCGCCGTGTAGCGCGCGGCATGGTGCATGTGGCGCGGGTTGTCGACGCGCAGGCGATGGTGCAGGGCGTAGCCGTCCGGATTCTCCTGCGGCGACACGGTGAAGTGGGCCCCCGGACGTCCGGCCAGCCGCCGGGCGGCGCGCAGCGCCCCGACCACCCCCGTCGTCTCGTTGGCGTGCTGGCCGCCGCTGATCATCACCGCGGCGTCGCTCCCCCGGACATGGCGGGCGAGGACGCGGCGGCCGCTGCGCGTCGGCGCCTCGAAGGCCTCGCCGCCGATCCGTTCCAGCTCGGCCCGGATCTGCGCCTCGACCAGCGGGGCGCCGGCGCGGTCCAGCGGATCGGCCGGGCCGCGGGCGGTGGCGCGCGACAGCGGGCGCAGCTCGACCCGTGCGCGCACGGCGCCGGTGCCGGCGACGATCTCCGGGGCGATCTGGCCGGGCTTCAGCCCGCGGTCGCCGAGCGGCCGGCCCGACTTGCGCTGGAACACCTCCAGCAGAGAGAAGTAGAACTCCTCGTGCAGGGCCTCGCGCAGGCTCAGCACCTCGTCGCCGTAGCCGAGCGGCTGGTCTGCCGCCGGCAGCTCGACGCGGATGTTCAGCTCCTCGAAATAGGGCTCGCCGCCGGTCCAGGGATGGTCGATGACGGCCTTCATGGCCGCTTCGAACAGCCGTTCATACTCCGTCTCCAGCCGCTCGCCCTCTCCCCCGCCGGCGATGCGCAGCCAGCCGGTGGGGGAGACGCTGGTCTCGCCCGCCATGTCGGTGTGGACGCGGTTGGGCGCGGCGACCCGGTGCTCCTCGCGCCGGCCGTCCCGGAAGGTCAGCGCCACCTCGTAATGGAAGGCCTCGTCCGGCCGCGCCCGGAAGGCGACCGCCGCCCCGTCGAGCAGGGCGGCCAGCGGATAGGCCTCCAGCAGGAAGCGGTTCGGCGGGGCCAGCGGATGGACCGGATAGGCGATGTCGGCGGCGGCGAGCGCCGTCCGGTCGACCTCCTCCAGAAAGAAGTGGACCAGCGGCTTGTAGGCGCTGCGGATGCGGACGGCGACGCCCTGCGCCGCCAGCGCCCGCTCGGCGGCCCGCCGGCTGGGCGCGTCGTCGAAGGTCCAGGCCTCCGCCGCCGGCGCGCCGCCGGACTGGCGGGCCGGCCGGACGGCCAGACGGGCGGCCAGCCTGTCGAGCGTCCGCTCGAAGGTGGCGTCGAACAGCACGGTCATCGCGAGGTTCTCCCGGTGGGGTCGAGGCTGTCGCGCAGCCAGTCGCCGAGCAGGTTGAGGCCCAGCACCGTCAGCAGGATGGCGAGGCCCGGGAAGACGCTGACCCACCAGGCGAGCTGCAGGTAGGTGCGGCCGGCGGCCAGCATGCCGCCCCAGCTCGGGATCGTCGGGTCGGCCCCGAGGCCGAGGAAGGTCAGGCTGCTTTCCAGCAGGATGTTGTTGGCGACGTTCAGCGTCATCAGCACGATCACCGGGCCGATCAGGTTCGGCAGCAGGTGCTGCAGGATGATCCGCCAGTCCTTCACCCCGATGGCACGGGCTGACAGGATGAACTCCCGCTCGCGCAGCGCAAGGACGGAGCCGCGGACGAGGCGGGCATACTGCACCCACTGCGACACGATCAGCAGGATGATGGTGTTGGTCAGGCTGCCGCCGACGATGGCGATGAAGGTGATCGCCAGCAGGATGAAGGGCAGGGCGAGCTGCACGTCGGCGAAGCGCATCACCACCATGTCCCAGAAGCCGCGGTAATAGCCGGCGATCAGGCCCATCAGCACGCCGATCACCACCGCCCCGGCGACCGAGACGAAGCCGACCAGCAGGGAGATCCTGCCGCCGGCCACCACGCGGGCCAGCACGTCGCGGCCGAGCGGATCGGTGCCCAGCGGATGGGCGGCATTCTGCAGCGGCGGGACCAGCCGGGCCAGCAGGTCCATCCGGTCCGCCCCGCCGGGAAACAGCAGGTCGGAGAACAGGACGGCGAGGCAGATGACCGTGGTCAGCAGCGAGCCGAGAAGGAGTTCCAGGTTCCAGAAGCGCCTGGATCGCAGGAAGGAGCGCAGGGCGGCCATGGCGGTCACGATGTCCGGATGCGCGGATCGACCAGCCCGTAGGCGATGTCGACCAGCAGGTTGACGCCGACGATCAGCAGCGACAGGACGGTGATCACGCCCTGCAGCACCGGATAGTCGCGGGCCGCCACCGCATCGAAGGCGAGCGTGCCGAGGCCGGGCCAGTTGAAGACCCGCTCCACCACCACGATGCCGCCCAGCAGGCCGCCGAACTGCAGGCCGAAATAGGTGATCAGCGGAATGGCGCAGTTGCGCAGCGCATGCTTGTACAGGACCTTGCTCTCGCTCAACCCCTTGGCGCGCGCCACCATCACATATTGCGACTGCAGCGTCTCCAGCATGGAGCTGCGCACCAGCCGCACGTTGGTCGCGGTCAGGATGACGCCCATGGTGACCGCCGGCATGACGAAGTTGGCCGGCCCCTCCATGCCGCTCGGCGGCAGCCAGCCCAGCGTGATGGCGAACAGCAGGACCAGCATCGTCGCCAGCCAGAAGTTCGGTACCGACAGCCCGACCAGCGACAGGATGCGGATCGCCTGGTCGGCCATCCCGCCGCGCGCCGTCGCCGCCTTGATGCCCAGCGGGATCGACAGCGCGATCGACACGACCATCGACACGACGGCGAGCAGCAGCGTGGCCGGCAGCGCGTCGGCGATCAGCCGCGACACCGGGGTGCCGCCGAGGAAGCTCCTGCCGAAGTCGAAGCGCAGCAGCCCGGTCAGGAACTCCCAGTACTGGACCAGGAAGGGCTGGTTGACGCCCAGCGCCTCGCGGATGCGTTCCAGATCCTGTTCGGTGATGCTGCCCGCCCCTGCGTCAGCATCAGGGCGGGATCGCCGGTCAGGCGGATGGCGAAGGAGACGACCAGCGTCACCACCATCACCACGAAGATCGCCTGGATCAGGCGCTTGAGAAGGAAGCCGGCCAAGGCGCTCGTCCCTCGAACTGTTCTTGCGGATCGGTCGGGGACGCCGCCGGGACCCGTCGCGGGCCGGCGGCGTCGGGCTCCCTGCTTAGTCCACCGTGACGTCGGTCAGCTTCACGCGGTTGTCCGGTGCCGGCACGAAATTCTTCACCCGCTTGTTGACGCCGTAGATCGCGTTGGAGTTGTAGAGCGGCATCTCCAGCGCCTTGTCGGCGACGGTGCGGGCGATCTGCTTCAGGATGCGCTCGCGCTCGGCCACGTCGGTGATCGCACGCTGCGATTCCAGCAGCTTGTCCAGCTCGGCGTCCTGCTCGTACGGGTTCCACTTCTCGCCGGAATGGTACATGGCGTAGGCGGTGTTGTCGTAGTCGAAGGTCCAGCCGCCCCACTTCTGCTGGAACATCGCCCCGGTCTTGCCCTGGGGGATGATGTCGTTCAGCAGCACGTTGGTCTCGTACGGCTTGATGGTGGCGGTCACGCCGACCATCTGCAGGTAGCCGGAGATGGCCTGCGCCACCTCGTTCATCGTGGCGTCGTTGCCGCGGATGTCGATCTGCACCGCCGCCCCCGGCTTCACCCCCGCCTGGGCGAGCAGCGCCTTGGCCCCCGCCGGATCATAGGGCAGCGGCTTCAGCGACGGGTCGTAGCCGAAGGACAGCTCGCCCTGGAAGCTGGCGATCTCCGAGGCCTGGCCGGCCAGGATCGACTTGACGATGGTCGTGCGGTCGACCGCCATGGTCAGCGCCTTGCGCACGCGCGGGTCGGCGGTGATCCCGCTCTTGGTGTTGAAGCGCAGGGCATCGACCGTCGGCCCCGGCACGCTGAGGATCGCCAGCTTGGGGTCGGCCTGGATGACCGGCACCATGCCGATGGGAATGGTCGGCGGCAGCACGAGGTCGACGCGGCCGGCCTGCAGCTCCGCCACGGCGGTGGAGGGCTCGGAGATGAAGCGGTACTCGACCTCCGACAGCTTGGGCGCGCCGCCCCAGTAGTCCGGATTGGCCTCCAGCTTGATGCCGGTCTTCGGCGCGTAGGAGACGAACCTGAACGGCCCGGTGCCGACCGGGTTCACGTTGAAGACCGCGTCGCCCTTCTCCTTGATGTAGTTGGGCGGGACGATCATCGCGCCATAGCCGGCCAGCTTGGTCAGCAGCACCGGGTCGGGCGCCTTCAGCTTCAGGTCGACCGTGGAGTCGTCGATGATCTCCACGCTCTCGATGGCGATGTAGTTGGACCGCTGCGGTCCCTTCGCCCCCTCTTCGCCCAGCAGCCGGTCGAAGGTGAACTTCACGGCGGCGGCGTTGAAGGGCTCGCCGTTGTGGAACTTGACGCCGGTGCGCAGCTTGAAGCGGATGCGCTTGCCGCCGTCCAGCTCGGTCCAGGAGTCCGCCAGCCCCGGCACCAGCTTGCGGTCCGGGCCGCGGTAGGTCAGCCCGTCGAAGATGTTGGTGGCGACCGACGCCCAGTTGACGAGGAAGGTGTCGATCGGGTCCCAGCTTCCGGGATCCTGCGGCGACGAGATGGTCAGCTTGCCGGCGGCCTCCGCGGGCGTCGCGAGGCCCATCGCCCCGGCCAGGGCCGCGGCCATCAGCGCGGCCTTCATCCCCGTCATGCCCAATGCCCCCTTCGTTCCCAAAGCCATGCGCCTGTTCCTTCTTCGGCGGGTTGTCGTTGGTCTCTTCCCCTCGCGGGCCTGCCGGACGGCCGCGCGCGGGAGCTGTCATGCGGTCCGGCGGACGAAATGGCCGGGCCGCACCTCCTCGAGCGGCAGGACCGCCGGATCGTCGCCGACGGCGCGGACCGGGCTCGGGATGTCCCCTCCAGCAGCGCCGGGCGGCTGCCGCGCCGGCCCGGATCGGCCACCGGGACGGCGGAGAGCAGCCGGCGGGTGTAGTCGTGCGCCGGCGTTTCGAAGATCTGCCGGCGGCTGCCCATCTCCATGATCTGGCCGAGATAGAGGACGGCGACGCGGTGGCTCATCTTCTCCACCACCGCCATGTCGTGGCTGATGAACAGGTAGGCGAGGCCGCGCTCGGCCTGCAGGTCCATGAACAGGTTGATGATCTGCGCCTGGATCGAGACGTCGAGGGCCGACAGCGCCTCGTCGGCGATGATCAGCTTTGGATCGGAGGCGAGGGCGCGGGCGATGCAGACCCGCTGGCGCTGGCCGCCCGAGAATTCGTGCGGATAGCGGCCGGCATGCGACGGCGGCAGGCCGACCCGCTCCAGCAGCGACGAGACCCTCCTGGTGATCTCGCGCTCGTCGGTCAGCAGCCCGTGGGTGCGGATCGGTTCGGCGATGGAGAAGCCCACCGTCCGCCGCGGATCGAGCGAGGCGAAGGGATCCTGGAAGATGTACTGGACGTCCCGCCGCAGCCGGCTGCGCTCGGCGCCGCCCATCTCGGTGAGCGGCCGCCCGCCGAAGGAGATGCGGCCCGAGGTGGCGTCCTGGAGCTGCTGGATGGTGCGGCCGATGGTGGATTTGCCCGATCCCGACTCGCCGACCAGCGCCAGCGTCTCGCCCGGATGGATGTCGAGGGACACGCGCGTCACCGCATGGACCTGATGGGTGACCCGGCCGAGCAGGTTGCTCTTCGCCTTGAAGCGCACCGTCAGGTCGCGCACGGACAGCAGCGGTCCGGCGGCATAGTCCGGGGTGTC